>JBCCRG010000006.1:0-23222 GCA_039208155.1 Bacteroidota bacterium
GGAGTGCGAGGTCGGGGAAAACAGGGCGCGAAAGGTACGGCTTCCCAACGCCGCGTCCTCTCAGACGTTGCGCGAGCGTAGGGCAAAGGAGCATACCCTGGCTGCTTGACCTGGCCGGTCTCTATTCGATCAGCTTGAAGAGCGCCGCCCCGGGACGCTGGAATGACACGCGCAGGTTCTCAACAGTCGGCGGCTGCGGGTCCGGGACGTGCGCCTCCTGCTCGCTGTGCCAGACCATCTCCGTGTCTTTCGGGATGTGCATGCTGGCGTCGCCTTGGAAGCTGATGAGCAGGTAGTGGTCGCCGCGCACGAGGCGGAGGCCGAAGCGCCCGTGCGCCGTGGACGTGTACTCACCGCCGAGGGTCTTGCGAAGCGCGAGCAGGTCCGTGTAGTAGGCTAGCGTGCCCTTGTGCTCGGGGAGGACGAGTTCGCGCCAGTCGAGCTTGCTGCGCTGGAACGTCTCGGGGTCCTGCGGGTCCGGGACGCCGTCGCGGAAGCCCGCGTGGTCGTACATCTCGCGGGCGCGGCCCTCGCGCACGGTCGGGCCGATCTCGTCGTTGTGGTCGGTGAAGAACTGAAACGGCGTACGCGCTGCCCACTCCTGGCCTTGGAAGAGCAGCGGCGTGAGTGGTGCAAACAGCAGGGCGGCCGTCGCAGCCCGATACGTCGCCAGGTCGATGTCAGCCGTGAGGCGGGTGCCGCCCGCGCGGTTGCCGACCTGGTCGTGGTTCTGGATGTAGATCACGCACTGCTCCAGTTGCACTTCCGGGCCTTTGCGCGGATTCGTCTCCGTACCCCAGGCCTGGCCCGTGAGCGGGTTGCGGCGTCCGTCGTAGAACCACCCCTGGCTGAGCGTGTGCGCGATGTCGCGCGCCTGCGTGCCCGTGAACGCACCGTAGTAGCCCTGCGTGTCGCCCGCGGTGTAGTTGCGGATCTGGTGGTGGAAGTCGTCCGTCCAGACGCCGTCGAGGCCGTAGCCAGGCGCGTCCTCGTCGTCGGGCGTGAAAATGAGCGTGTTGAGATTCCGATGGTCCTCGGCGATGAGGACGCGGCGGTACGTGTTGTGCTCTGTCTCGAAGGCGCGGACAGCGTTGCGCAGTTCAAGGAGGAAGTGCGGGTCTGAGTCGTCGTACATCGCGTGCGTTGCGTCGAGGCGCAGGCCGTCGATGTGGTACTCGCGCATCCAGTGGAGGGCGTTCTCGATGAAGAAGGCCCGGACGCCTGCGCTGCCCTCGTCGTCGAGGTTGATGGCGGGGCCCCACGGCGTATGGTGTCGTGTGGTGAACATCGGCGCGTAGGCGGCGAGGTACGCCCCGTCCGGCCCGAGGTGGTTGTAGATCACGTCGTGGAAGACGGCAAGGCCAAGCTGGTGGGCCGCGTCCACAAAGGCCCGAACGTCGTCGGGCGTCCCGTAGGTGTGGCTCGGCGCAAAGAGCGCGGCGTGGTCATAGCCCCAATTCCAGCGTCCGGGGAAGTCAGCCAGCGGCATCAATTCGACCGCCGTGATGCCGAGGTCGCAGAGGAACGGCAGCTTCTCACGCGCCGCGTTCAGGGTGCCTTCCGGCGTGAAGGTGCCAACGTGCAACTCGTAAAAGACGAGGTCGCCGTGCGCCACGCCGCTCCACGCGCCGTCTTGCCAGGCGTAGGTGCCGGGATCGACGACTTCGCTCGGGCCGTGGACGCCGTCCGGCTGGAAGCGCGAGGCTGGGTCGGGAAACGGAGGCTGGTCGTCCAGCTGGAACCGGTAGCGTGCGCCAGCGCCGACGCCTTCCACGAAGGCTTCGACGTAGCCCACGCCGCTGATCTCGACGGGCTCCATGGGCATGGTCTGGGGCGAGTCGCCTTCGAGGTGAAGCGTGACCGTGGTAGCTTTCGGGGCGTGTGTGCGGAAGCGGGTGCCGTTGGCCTCAACGAGTGCGCCGAGGCGGGGGTAGGTTGTCGTCTCCATCAGAAGAGCGTAGGTGCGAAGAAAGGCGTCGCTAGAATACCGGCTGTAACCTATACCATGTCACGAACGGTCCGAGGCAAGGACCGCGCAGCCGGATCCACGCCAGGAGTTCGCGCGGCCTTCACGGCGGGGCCGCCCCCTTACGCTGCAACGCGTCAAGCAACCGATTCACCCATGACCGACACTGACTCGATGGCTGACAACGTCTACCTGACGGGGTTCATGGGGAGCGGCAAAAGCACTGTTGGACCGCTAGTGGCCGAGCGACTTGGTGCGGCGTACGTGGATCTGGACGCGACTGTTGAGGAAACGGCTGGGCGTCCTATCGCGCGATTGTTCGCAGAGCAAGGCGAGGCCGCGTTCCGCGAAGCCGAGCGCGCGGCGCTCCGTGCTACCACGTCTCGGAGCGGCCTCGTCGTCGCCGCAGGCGGAGGGACGTTGCTTGCTCCCGAGGCGTTCGACGCGGCAGCAGGGGCTGGGACCGTGGTGTTCCTGCGGGTGCCAGCTGAGGTGCTGGCTGCGCGGCTCGCTACGGAAGTAGCGCACCGTCCGCTGCTGCACGATGCTTCGGGAATGCCACTCGAAGGAGAGGTACTGGCGCATCGCATCGCGTCGCTGCTGGCCGCACGAGAGGTGGCGTATGAGCGGGCGCACGTCGTAGTGGAGGCAGACGACCTGCCTCCAGCGTTGCTCGCGCGCTGGGTCGTGATGGCGGTGGCGGATATCTCGGCAACGGGAAGTGAGCCTGATACCGGACACGGAGCATAAAAAAAGCGCCGATCCGGGTCTGGATCGGCGCTGAGTAGCGGGGACAGGATTCGAACCTGCGATCTTCGGGTTATGAGCCCGACGAGATACCACTTCTCCACCCCGCAGTAGCAATCAAGAATGTAGCACAACTCACGAGCGAGCGCAAGCGGCGTTCCGTCACGCAGCGCAGGAAGTGGTAAAGATCCGGTAAAGTGAGTAGATGGGTGCCAACGCAGAGGAATGCCGCGTGGGTGTCATAATTTCCATGGGTTCGCACCGATGCCCATCAGGGGCGCCGCGCGCACGTCCACCCGTTTCACCAGCTTGTTTTCCGCTCTCGCCATGGCCACGGTCCATCCCTTCCGCGCGCTGCGCCCGGTCCCTGAGCACGCCGAAGAGGTCGCCTCCGTCCCGTACGACGTCATCAACACGGAGGAAGCCCACCAGCTTGCCGACGGGCGGCCCCGCTCGTTCCTGCACGTCATCCGCCCCGAGATCGACCTGCCGTCCGGCACCGACGAGCATGCCGACGAGGTCTACGCCAAGGGGGCCGAGAATCTCCGCGCCCTCGCGGCCGATGAAGCGACTATTCAGGAGGCCACGCCCGCACTCTACGTTTATCAACTCGTCATGGACGACCGTCCGCAGGTGGGCGTCTTCGCCTGCGTGAGCGTCGCAGAGTACGATGACGGGACGATCCTCAAGCACGAAAACACGCGGCCGGCCAAGGAGGACGACCGCACCCGGCACATCCTCACCCAGGAGGCCCACGCCGAGCCGGTCATGCTCACCTACCGCGGCACCGACGCTATCGACGACCTCGTGGACGCCGCGATGGACGCCGATCCGCTCTACGACTTCACCGCGCCCGACGGCGTCGAGCACACCATCTGGAAGATCGACGACCCGCAACCGCTTGTGGCAGCCTTTGGCGAGGTTGAGAACCTCTACATCGCGGACGGGCACCACCGCTGCGCTGCGGCAAGCCGGGTAGCCAAGGAGCGCCCCGACAACCCGGAGGCGCAGCGCTTCCCGGCGGTGCTCTTCCCGGTGGAGGAGATGGAGATCCTGCCATACAACCGCGTCATCAAGAAGCTGCCCGCCGGGAAGCACCGCTTTCTGCAACAGCTCGAATACAAGTTTGACGTGGAGCCGGTCCTCTTCGCCGACCCCGACGAGCCGGGCGAGGTGCGGGTGTACCTCGGCGACAACCAGTGGTACCGCCTCCTGCTCCCCGACACGGAGCGCGACGGCGTCGCGGCAACGCTCGATGTGGCCCGGCTGGGGGAGCACGTTCTGGAGCCGATGCTGCGGATCAGCGACCCGCGCACAGACGACAACATTGCCTTCGTGGGTGGGATACGTGGCACAGCAGAACTGGAGCGGCTCGTCAACACGGGCGAGGCCGAGTTGGCGATCGCGATGTACGCCACGGACCCCGACGAACTCCTCGATGTCTCGGACGCGGGCGAGTTGATGCCGCCGAAGTCGACCTGGTTCGAGCCCAAGCTGCGCAGCGGCCTGCTGGTTCATCTTTTCTAGTGCTTCCGTGTTGCTGTGCGGCCGTGTCTCCGTGGTTGAATAGGCAGCGAGACGGCCACACGGCAAAACGGCTTCACCGCGACACCAACCCCATGCGCCTTCTCATCGCAGACGCCTTTTCCGCTGTAGCCCAGGACGACCTCCGCGCCGCGGGCCACACCATCGTCTTCGATCCATTGCTCAAAGGCGAGGCGCTCGTGGCGACGCTGAGGGCTGAGCAGCCTCAGGTGCTCGTCGTCCGCTCGACGAAGGTGACGGCCGACGTGCTCGACGCGTCGGGGGCGTTGGAATTGATCGTGCGGGCTGGGGCTGGCGTCGACACCATCGACGTGGCCCGGGCGGCGGAGCGGGGCCTTTTCGTGGCAAACTGTCCGGGCAAAAACGCCGCTGCCGTAGCCGAACTGGCCTTCGGGCTCATCGTCGCGCTCGACCGACGGATCCCCGACAACGTGATTGCAGCGCGCGAGGGACGCTGGGACAAAGCGCTGTTCTCGAGCGCGCGGGGACTCCGAGGCCGGACGCTCGGGCTCGTCGGGCTCGGCCACATCGGGCAAGCGATGGTGGCGTGTGCGAAGGGCTTCGGGATGCCGGTCGTGGCGTGGAGCCGGTCGCTCACGCCCGCCAAGGCGACGGCGCTAGGCATCGGCTATGCCGAGTCGCCGTTGAAAGTGGCTGCCCGCGCCGACGTGGTAAGCCTCCACGTCGCGGCTACCCCCGAGACGCAAAACCTGGCGAACCAGGCCTTTTTTGAAGCGATGCAGCCGGGCGCGTTCTTCATCAACACGGCGCGCGACAGCGTCGTGGACGAGCGGGCGCTCACCTGGGCGATCCGCGAGCGCGGCATCCGGGCGGCGACCGACGTGCCCGCAGGCGAACCGCAGGCGAAGCAGACCGACTGGACCCACCCGCTCGCCGACGACCTCTACCTCACACATCACATCGGGGCCTCGACGGCGCAGGCAATCGAAGCTATCGGGCGCGAGGCCGCGCGCGTGATCCTCACCTACGCCGAGACCGGTCAGGTGCCCAACGTGGTCAATCTGGCCGCGGCCACCCCTGCGACGCACCTGCTCACCGTCCGCCACCGCGACAAGGTCGGCGTCCTCGCTGGCGTGCTGGATCACATGCGCCAGGCGGGCTGGAATGTGCAGGAAATGGAGAACCTGATCTTCGAGGGCCACGCCGCAGCCTGCGCACGCATCCGCTTCCAGGGGCACCCGGACGAGGCCGTGCTCGACTGCATCCAGTCGACCGATGACGTGCTGGCGGCGACGGTCATTGCCCTGGAGTGACTGGGTGCCTGCGTGAAGCTCCTCGAAACCGTCTACCGAGCGCGGGGCCGTCCCGTGCCTTACTACGCGCGCTACCCGCTCTGGCTCTTGCTCTGGAAGCCCGTGCGTAAGGTGCTGAACGTCGTCGTCATCCCGAACATCCCGTTCAACCGCCTGCGCATCCTGCTCTACCGCCTAGTGGGTTACCGCATCGGGCGCGGTGTCTTCATCGGGATGAAGTGCTACCTCGACGACATCGAGCCGCGCAACACGGTGATCGGGGACGGGGTGATCATCTCGCACGGCTGCTACTTCGTGCTGCACGGGCGAGGACAGTCGTGGAGCCACATCACAATCGAGGCAGGGGCCTACATCGGCATGCGCTCGACGCTGGTGGCGCGAGCAGAACCACTGACCGTGGGGGCGGACGCCATCGTCGGAGCTGGTTCGCTCATTCTCCACAACGTCGCGGCCCGCACGACCGTGGCGGGGCACCCGGCCAGGAGACTCCATGCCGATGAGACGGAGAGGGGAGAAGTCGATGAGAATGGCATGGCGGGTGAGCAGGGAGCCGCAAGTGCACCCTCGTAAGCGGGTGTTGCGCGTTGAAGGTGGGTCTCCTCACCAACCACGCACGACCATGAACCACGCCCTCACCGAGCTCGTCTGCATCCTCGACCGCTCCGGCTCGATGGAGTCCATCCGCGCCGACGCCATTGGTGGCTTCAACGCCTTTCTCGGGGAACAGAAAAAGCTCAACGGCGAAGCGCGGCTCACGCTTGTGCTGTTCGACCACGAGTACGACCGCCGTCTCGACGCGGCCCCGCTCGCCGAGGTCGAGCCGCTGACTGAGGCCACCTTCGTCCCGCGAGGCAACACGGCCCTGCTCGACGCCGTCGGGCGCACCATCGACGACGTTGGGGCGCGGCTGGCGCGTACGCCCGAAGCCGAGCGGCCCGGCAGCATCCTCGTCTGCATCCTCACGGACGGCATGGAGAACGCGTCGAGCGACTACACCCGCGACCGTGTCAAGTCGATGATCGAGCACCAGCAGGAGAAGTACGGCTGGGAATTCCAGTTCCTCGCAGCGAATCAGGACGCGTTCGCCGAAGCGAGTCGCATCGGTATTGCGCGGCCCAACGCGATGCCGTTTGCCGCCGACGCAGCGGGGACGAAGGCCGCGTTCGCGCAGGTATCCGCCCGGGCTACGAAAGCGCGAAAGCGGAGCTGACTCGCGGCTAGGCGCTCCGCTCCGTGTGCTCGCTGACGGTGTTCTTGAACAGCATCGCCTGCCACGAGAGCTGGCCTCGGTCCTTCAGCGCGCCCTGGTGCGTCTGGGCAAAGTTGAGCAGGGCCACGAGCAGCACGCCGCCGACCGTGTTGCCGAGCGTCGTGGGTACGATGAAGCGCGTGAAGCTTTCTAAGAAGGTGGCTTCGCCGAGGAAGGCGAGGAAGAAGACTTCGCAGGAGCCGACGATGCAGTGGAAGAGGTCCGCCGATGGGATCAGAAACATGATGCCCACGACGAGCGCGAGGCGCGTCGTGGAGTCGCGGACCGCGTGGGTGAGCCACACCATGCCCGCGACCAGCCATCCGGCGATGAGGCCCTTCCAGAAGAGAGCCACTGCAGACGTTTCGAGCGCGTGCTCCCCGAACTTGCGGGCGTACTCGAACGCCTCCGGCGTCAGGATAGGCGCGGTCGCAATCGCGAAGGCGGCGAGGGCAGAGCCAAGCAGGTTAGCCGCGAGGACGAGCGCCCAGAGCAAAAGCAGTCGCGGGATTGTGGCGCGGCGCGTGAGGACGAGCGCCACCGGCGTCAGCGTGTTCTCGGTGAACAACTGGTAGCGCCCCAGCACGATGAACACGAAGCCAACGGGATAAACCAGGTTGCCGAGCATCTCGGAGCCCGTCGCGGCCGTTACGCCAGCGCGCGCGATGAACGAGAGCGCGATCGACAGGCCCGCCGCAAGGCCGCTGAAGAACAGCAGGCGACTCGGCTCGCTGAACTCTTCGTCGGCGGTAGCGACCACGCGCTCGAAGATCTCCTGCGTCGAGAGGATGTCGCGCACGGCTCGCCCGGAGGCGGGGGCTCCTGAGTCCGACGAGTCGAGGGCGTCGCGGAGGCTGCGGCTGAGGTCGTCGGCTAGCTCGCCGGGCGTGGTGGGGTCAGGATCGGTGCGCGCCCCGGGCGCGCGGACGAGGGATTGCGGTTCCACAGGGGATGTGCAGGTAATGAGAGAAGCAGGCGTTCGACCGCCTGCCCGCACGGAGGTTTCGCACAGATCGGTACGTCGATTGCTCACGCAGACGGAACAAGCCTATCTTGCCGTTCTGTCGTCCCCCATCTGGTTTGTCCCTGTGACCTCCCTGCTCCGTTCCATGCGGATAGCCCGGCTCGTTGTCGGGAGCATACTGCTCGGCTTGCTGAGCAGCATGGTGGGGACAGTGGCCGTAGCCGCCCCGGCGCACCCGCGCCACGCGTGGCAGCAGGCGCTCACCGATGGCACGGTGGAGCAGGCCGTCGCGCTCGCCTCCGACCTCGACGCCTCGACGTTCGATGCGCGCGTGGACGCCTTTCTCGCGGCGCTGAAGGCATCACCTGGCGGCGAACGCCTGGTGGACTACCTCGCGACTGTCGCCGATCCGGCCGATGTGCTGCGCTCATTGCTGGGCACCTCGCAGATGGGCGCGGCCTCGACGCTCGGTTTCGCCGACTCGTGGATGGCCCCGGCTCCGCCTACAACGACGACGCTCGGGACACGCGCCACGCTGGCAACCACGGCCTCGGTGCCGCATGCGCCATCGGTGCTGCTCGTGGCGTCCATCGTGGACGAGTCGGTGGGGCTCCCTGGACACCGGGACCGCTTCCCGGCCGTGCAGCCCCTCGGGCCCTAGCGCCGTGTCCTGGCGCCGCGCGCTGATGCGTCCTGCTGTGACGTAATCGCTGCGGCGCCTTCCCGTGACCTATCCCGCGCACTCGGTGGTCGAGTGCGCCCCAGCTTTTGCGTTCGCCCGCGCCCGCTCGGCGTGGCCTGTCGGTGCGAACGCTGCTTTCCATCCAGCATCCCAATCCCATGCAAGGCAACGGATTTAAAATCTTTTCGCTGCTCGCGTTCATCGCGCTGTCGCTCTTCTACCTCTTCCCGACGCTTCAGAACCAGCTCTACGAGAACACGATAGAGGAACTGCAGGACACCGAGCGCGAGGAATACATCGAGGCCAACTACGAGGCCATCGAGGACGCCAAGATCAAGGCGCTCAACCTCGGCCTCGACCTCCAGGGCGGCATGCACGTCATGCTCGAAGTGGGCGTCGACAACCTCCTCCGCGAGCTTGCCACCAACCGCGACGAGACGTTCACCACGGCCCTCGCAGCCACGCGTGCACGCACTGAGGCTGGCGACAACGGCAACACGGTCGACATCTTCTACGAGGAGCTGCAGCGCGTCGACCCCGAGGTGCGCCTTTCGCGCTACTTCCGCAACGTCGGCGAGACGCTCAGCCGCCGCAGCGAGAACGACGAGGTGCTCGTCGTGCTCAAGGAGGAGGCGACCGACGCTGTCACGCGGGCTGTCTCGATCATTCGCCAGCGCGTCGACCGCTTCGGCGTCTCCGAGCCCTCGATCCAGAAGCAGGGCGAGAGCCGCGTCGCCGTCGAGTTGCCCGGCGTGGACGACCCGCAGCGCGTGCGCGACCTGCTCCGTGGTACGGCACGCCTCGAGTTTCGCCTGATGGCGGACCCGCAGGAACTGCAGGAGGCGGCTCAGGGGATCTATACCTACTACGAAGAGCAGGCCCAAGCTGCCAACGCTGCCGCGGCCCCTGCCGACACGACGGCTGCGGAGGACGCCCCAAGCGACGAGGCTACGGCCGACGCCGCGGACACCGACATCGATCTGTTCGAGGGAGACGCTGAGGCCGACCCCGCTACCGGTGAGGTGGCCGAGATGGCCGTGAACCCGCTCCAGAGCCTCATCCTGCCAGGGCAGGGCACCGTCTTCGCCCGCGTCGCCGAGCGTGACACCGCCGAGGTGCGTGCGCTCGTGACGGCTCCTGCGGTCCGCAACCTGCTCCCGCAGGGCGTCGAGTTGATGTACAACGCCTCAGCCCGCGCCGAGACAGAGCAGGGCGAGGGCGTCTTCGAACTCCTCGGTGTTCGCACCCGCGTGGAGCTCACGGGCGACGTGCTCACCGACTCGCGCATCGCGTTCGACCCGGCCACCAACGCCCCGGGCGTGTCGCTCGACATGAACGCCGAGGGTGCGCAGAAGTGGAGCCGCATCACCGGCGCGAATGTCGGCAAGCAGGTCGCGGTCGTGCTCGACAACGTAGTCTACTCCGACCCCGTCGTGCGTGGCAAGATCTCCGGCGGCCAGACCCGCATCGACGGCGTGAGCCGCCAGGAGGCGCAGGACATCGTGACCGTGCTCAAGTCGGGCGCGCTCCCGGCCCCGGTTAACATCATCGAGGAGCGCACGGTCGGCCCGAGCCTCGGCGCGAAGTCGATCACGGCGGGCACCTGGTCGGTCATCATCGGCTTCATGCTCGTGGTCGTGTTCATGGTGCTCTACTACCAGACGGCGGGCCTCATCGCCAACGTGGCGCTGCTGCTGAACGTGCTCTTCCTGTTCGGCATCCTCGCTGCCTTCGGCGCGACGCTCACGCTGCCAGGCATCGCGGGCATCGTGCTGACCATCGGTATGGCGGTCGACGCCAACGTGATCATCTTCGACCGTATCCGTGAAGAGATGCGCGCGGGCAAGACGCTCAAATCGGCGATCTCGGGGGGCTACGACAAGGCCCTCTCGGCCATCCTCGATGCCAACATCACCACGTTCCTGACCGGCGTCATCCTCTACAGCTTCGGCGTCGGCCCGATCCAGGGCTTCGCCGTCACGCTCATGGCCGGCATCATGTCGTCGCTCTTCACCGCCATCGTGGTCACGCGCCTCCTCTTCGACTACCTCGTGTCCGAGAAGCGCCGGACGGTGGCCTTCGGCTGAGAGTGCAGAGGTGGCTCGCTCTACCTCGCACACGACGTAAACCAAGCTCGATTCTACAGTTTTTGGTCGATAGCGCATGGTTGATGGTGTTCGCAGAAGCAGCATCGCCAACCAGAAACCATCCACCAAAAACCAACAACCAAGCATCATGCGACTCTTCGAATACGCCGACTACAACATCGTCGGCAACCTGAAAATCGGATACATCATCTCGGGTATCCTCCTTACCATCTCCGTCCTCTCGCTGCTCACACGCGGGATCGAGACGGGCATCGACTTCCAGGGCGGCACCGAGTTCGTCATCGAGACGAGCGAGGCGCTCTCCGTCACGGAGGCGCGCGCCACGCTCGCCGAGGCGCTCGGCACCGCGCCGGAAGTCAAGGAGTACGGCTCCGCCAATGAACTCCTCATCCGCTCGACCGTGGGCGGCGACATCTCGGAGCTGAGCGCCCGCGTCACTGGCGCGCTCGAAGCGGCCAATCCCGGCGTCACGCTGTCGGTGGAGAAGACCGACTCGTTCGCGCCGCGCTTCGCCGACGATCTCAAGCAGGGTGCGCTCTACGCGGTGCTCGGCTCGCTCTTCGTGATCTTCGTCTACATCCTGATGCGCTTCGGCGAGCTCTTCCCGTTCCGGCTCCAGAACTTCGCGTTCCCGCTCGGAGCCGTCGCCGCGCTCGCGCACGACGTCACGATCACGCTCGGGCTCTTCTCGCTGCTCCAGGGCGTGGTGCCGTTCTCGCTCCAGATCGACCAGGCGATCATCGCCGCGTTCCTCACCATCGTGGGCTACTCGCTCAACGACACGGTGATCATCTTCGACCGCATCCGCGAGTACACGAACATCTTCAAGACGGAGAGCGTGGCCTCGGTCGTGAACCGGTCGATCAACCAGACGCTCTCGCGGACGGTCGTGACCTCGCTGACGACGTTCATCGTGGTCGCGGTGCTGTTCGTGGCGGGCGGTCCGGTGCTGCGCGGCTTCGCGTTCGCGCTCATCATCGGCGTGGTGATCGGAACGTACTCGTCGGTCTTCGTAGCTTCCCCCGTCGTCGTCGCGTTGAAGTCGCGCGGCGAAGAATAGCGAGACGGGGAGACGGCGAACGGGGGAGACTGCGCGCACTAGCGTCGGCTGCCCCTTCGTGCTCCGTCTCTCCGTTTCTCCCTTTCTCCGGCTCTTCCCCATGACCATCTCCACGACCGAACGCGACGGCGTCACCGTGCTCGCCCTCGACGGCGACGTGATGGGCGGCCCCGACGGCACGGCCCTCCACAACCGCCTGAGCGACCTCCGCGCCGAAGGTGTGCAGCATGTCGTGGTGGACCTCACGGGGGTGCGCCTGATGAACTCGTCGGGCCTCGGTATGCTCATCGGCGGCCTCACGACGATGAAGAACGGCGGCGGCGACCTGCGCCTCGCCGGAGCCTCCGTCAACCTGCGGAAGCTCTTCACCATGACGCGCCTCGACAAGGTCTTCCGCCAGTACGAGACGGCTGCGGACGCTGTTGCGTCCTTTGGTGAAGAGTAAAGGGTGATGAGTAAAGAGTAGGAGGCCAGCTAAGAAGCCTCGTGCTCGGCTCGCCCCACTCTTCACCCTTCACTCCTCACTCTTCACTTCGAATAATGCCAGTCACCATCGTCATCGGGTCCCAGTGGGGCGACGAGGGCAAAGGGAAAGTCGTTGACCTGATCGCGCCCGAGCACGACATCGTCGCGCGCTACCAGGGCGGCGCGAACGCAGGCCACACCATCGCGTGGGGCGACCAGCAGTTCGTGCTGCACCTTGTCCCGAGCGGCATCTTCCACGAGGAGACCGTCTGCGTGATCGGGAACGGCGTCGTGATCGACCCGGTGGCACTGATGGAGGAGATCAAGCAGGTCGAGGCGCTCGGCGTGCGCGTCGAGGGGCGGCTCTTGATCTCGCACAACGCGCACCTCATCATGCCCTACCACAAGCGCATCGAGGCGGCGAAGGAGGGCGCGCGGACGGCGAACAAGGGCGAGGCGATTGGCACGACGGGGCGCGGCATCGGGCCGTCGTACGTCGACAAGTTCGCCCGCGTCGGTATCCGCGTCGTAGATCTCCTCAGCCCCGACGTGCTGCGCGACAAGCTCCGCCTCAACATCGAGGCGAAGAACGACGTGCTCCAGAAGGTCTACGGCCACGACCGCCTCGACGTGGAGCAGATTATTGAGGAGTACGTCGACTTCGACCGCCGCATCGACCCGTTCGTGACGGACACAACGGACTACCTCACGCGGGCGCTCGCTGACAACAAGTGGGTCCTCGCCGAAGGCGCTCAGGGCGCGCTGTTGGATGTGGACTTCGGGACGTATCCGTTCGTGACGTCGAGCCACCCGACGGCGGGCGGCTGCTGCACCGGACTCGGCGTGCCGCCGACCGCGGTGGACCGCGTGATTGGCATCGTGAAGGCCTACTCGACGCGCGTTGGCAACGGGCCTTTTCCCACCGAACTCGATGGGGATCCGGAAGGCGTCGGCGAGATGCTCCGCACGGTCGGCCACGAGTTCGGCGCGACGACGGGCCGGCCGCGCCGCTGCGGCTGGCTCGACCTCGTGGCGCTGCGCTACACCGCGCGCCTCAACGGCTTCACCGAACTCGCCGTCACTAAGCTCGACGTGCTCGCCGGGCTGGAGACGCTGAAAGTGTGCACCGCCTACCAGATCACCACACCGGAGGGCCACACCAAGACGACCGACCGTTTTCCGAACAACATCGCCACGCTGGCGACCGTCGAGCCGCTCTACGAGACGTTCCCCGGCTTCGAGGGCGATCTCGGCGCGCTCTCGCACGTGAAGGATCTGCCGCAGGAGGCCCGCGACTATCTCCGGTTCGTCGAAAACTTCCTCGGCGTCAAGGTGACCGTCATTGGGACGGGACCAAAGCGCGAGGAAACGCTGCTGGTCTGAGGTGAGAGGTGCGAAGTACGAAGTTTGAGGTGTTTGCATGCGGCGAGCTGAGCTCGCTGGCGAACCAAGCGCCCACTTCGAACTTCAACCTTCGAACTTCCCACTTCCCATGAAGGCCTACCGTACCTCGGTCAAGATCAAGCTCGGGCTGATCGTGGCCGCGATTGCGATTGCGGTGGGGTCGCTGGTCTACACGAACGACCTCGCCGAGCGCATCATGGAGCGCGAGCGCGGTGCGATCCAGCTCTGGGCGTCGGCCATCGAGTACCAGGGCACGACACAGACGGCGCAGAACCCGTACACGCCTGAACTGCAGGCCCTAGCCACCCTGCTCCGAACGCCTGGCGCCACCGCGTCGCTCGGGCTCGACCAGGCCACGCGGGACTCGCTCGCCGCCGCCATCGGGTGGGCGCGGAGCCAACCGACGAGCGAGGAGCTGAACTTCGTCTTCAACGAGGTCATCGAGCCGCAGCGCTTCTCCGTCCCGGCGATCATCACGGACACGCTGCGGACGCAGGTGCTCATCGCCAACAACGTGCGGGTGGATTCTTCGCGCGGGGATGCGGCGGTGCAGTCCGAACTGCTCCGCCTCGCGGCCTCGTTTGACGCGATCCACCCGCCGATCCGCATGAGCCTCGGTGGCGGCGTGGAGCAGTTGGTGCACTACGGCGAGTCGGACCTCGTGCGCGTGCTGCGGTGGTTTCCGTTCGTGCAGCTCCTCGTGGTGGGGCTCTTCATACTCGTCGGGTACCTCGGCTTCAGCTACGTCCGCCGCAACGAGCAGTCGAGCCTGTGGGTGGGGATGGCGAAGGAGGCCGCGCACCAGCTCGGGACGCCGCTCTCCAGCATGATCGGGTGGATCGAATTGCTGCGCCTCCAGGGCGAGGACGACCCCGACTCGACAGCCCTCATGGCGGCCGACGAGCTCGAAAAAGACGTCGAGCGGCTGCGCCGGGTAGCTGACCGCTTCCAGAAAATCGGCTCAGTTCCGGAGGTGCGTCCGCAGCCCGTCGCGCCCGTGATCGAGAACGTGGCGGTGTATGTGCGTCGCCGTGTCCCGCAGCAGGGGCGGCGCGTGACGGTCGAGACCAACGTGCCTGCGCACCTCGCAGCCCAACTCAACCCCGATCTGTTCGAGTGGGTGATCGAGAACCTGCTCAAGAACGCACTCGACGCCATCGACGGCGACGGGGCGATCTCAGTGCAGGCGCAGGACGACGGGGAGGCGGTCCTGATCGACGTGCGCGACACGGGTCGCGGCATGGACCGGGCGACGGCCCGGCACGTCTTCCGTCCGGGCTTCTCGACCAAAAAGCGTGGGTGGGGGCTTGGCCTGAGCCTCGCCAAACGCATCGTGGAAGACTACCACGGTGGGACGCTCACGCTCCTCGAAAGCAGGCCGGGCGTGGGCACGGCGTTCCGCATTCGGCTGGCGCTGGCCTGTGTGCCTGAGGTGGGCGTGCCCCCAGGCGCCGCGCTCGAGACGACGGCGAGCCAGTCTCCGCGCGTGGCATCGGTGCCGAGTCGCTCCTAGCCCACACGGTTGTCGGGGATCGCCCCGCAGGCACGGGTTGAGCGTTCGGCGCGATCCGGCTATCTTGGCGACCCGTTCTCCTCCCACGTAACAGAAGTCGTGATGCGTCTCGTCTTGTTCGGCCCGCCTGGTGCGGGCAAAGGCACCCAGGCCAAAATGCTCGCCGAGGGGCAGGCCCTCACCCACCTCTCGACCGGCGACGCCTTCCGCGCCGCGATTAAGAACCAGACGCCAGTCGGCATCGAGGCAAAGCGCTTTATCGACGCGGGCGACCTCGTCCCGGACAGCGTGACCAACCGCATCGTAGACGAGTATCTAGCGCGCATCGGCTACGGCGACGTGATCTTCGACGGGTACCCGCGCACCGTCCCTCAAGCGGAGTTCCTGCTCGACTTGCTGGACGAGAAGGACGCTCCGCTCGACGCCGTCGTCAGCCTTCAGGTCCCGGACGACTTGATCGTAGACCGCCTGAGTAAGCGTCGGATGGACAAAGAAACGGGCGCGATCTACCACCTCGATTTCAAGCCGCCGCCCGCCGACCTCCCGGCTGAGCGCCTGCTGCACCGGGGCGACGACCAGCCCGAGGCGATCCAGAATCGCCTCACAGTCTACCACGCCGACACCGCGCCCGTCGAGGGCGTGTTCGCCGAGCGGGGCCTCGTGCTCCAGGTCGACGGTACGGGCTCGATGGACGAAGTCCACCAGCGCATCCTCGACGTGCTGGCAGCGCAAGCGGCGTGAGCGACACGGAGCAGTAAGGCAGCACGCTGTATCTTGCGGGCGTCCGGCCAACCTGGCTGGATGCCCGTCTCCGTTTGCTCCTCTCGCGCAGCACCCTATCCACCGGCTGTGTTCCCTCTGGCCCCATGTCGCTCCTCGTTTCGCCTCCGGATTCCTCACCTGCTGGACCTTCCACCACCGCTGTGCCCGCATCGTCTGCCTCCTCGAAGCCTGAGGCGTCTGTTGACTTGGTCAAGTCGCTCGTGCGTTCGGTGAACGCGCGCCTGGCCGCGCTTGAACTGCCTGCTGAACCGGCCGTGCTCTACGATCCGGTTCGGTATGTCCTCGCGGGCGGCGGCAAGCGGTTGCGCCCTGTACTCCTGCTGCTCACGTCGGAGGCCTTCGGTGCGAGCCGGGACGATTCCATGCCGGCCGCGCTGGCCGTCGAGGTGTTCCACAACTTCACGCTCGTCCACGATGACATCATGGACCACGCGGCCGAGCGGCGTGGGCGCCCGACGGTCCACGAGCGCTGGGATGCCAACACGGCCATCCTCGTCGGCGATGCGATGATGGGGCTCAGCTACGACCTGCTCGCGCAGACGCGTACCGACCACCTGGGCACGATGCTGCAAGTCTACAGCCGCATGGTCGCCCGCCTCTGCGAGGGCCAGGCGCTCGATATGGCGTTCGAGCAGACCGTTGACGTGACGGTGGAAGACTACCTCGGCATGATCGAGGGCAAGACGGCGGCGCTGCTCGAATGCGCGCTCGAACTCGGCGCGCTCGTCGGCGGGGCTGATGTGGATACGCGGGCGCACCTTGTGCAGGCGAGCCGCGATCTCGGACGGGCCTTCCAGATTCAGGACGACCTTCTCGATCTCACGGCGGACGCGCCGGGGTGGGGCAAGACCATCGGCGGCGACCTCATCGAAGGGAAGAAGGCCTACCTGCTGCTCTGCGCGCTGGAGAAGACGACGGAGACGGAGGTAGCCGGTGGCAACGCTACCGAAGCTGACGCGGCCTTTTTCCGGGCCATCCTCGCCCAGAACGGCCTCGACCCGTCGCAGGTCGACGAGGCGCGCACGCGGATGGACCGGCTTGGCGTCCTCAACGGTGCTAAGGCGCTGGTAGAACGGCACACCGAGGCGGGACGCGCCGCGCTCGAAGCGGCCTTGCCGCCATCCGAAGCGACGACTACGTTGCTCGGTCTCGTGGACCGGATGGGGCGGCGGGGCACGTAGCGCTTCGACCTCAGGGGCGTCGGCGTCCCGTCTGTGGGTTCCCACTGGCTTGTACCCTGAGCCATGTAATGAACTCTAGGATTGGGACGATCACGGCTTCGCTCTAAACGAAGGCATTCGGTATACTTGGCCAACCAGACAGCTGGACGCCGGACACCCACGATCGAAGCGTGCGCCCCGCTCTGTCAGCCGAATCGATGTTGCCGTACAGGGAGACGTTTAGCCGCGTCCTCGTGTGTGTAGGTGCGTGGCTGGTGCTTGCCCCCGCGCTCGCGCAGGCGCAGCCCTCGGGGCCAGCGGGCGCTCGCACGGTACCGGACAGCCCCAACTTGGACCGCATCGCGCCCCCATCCCTTGTGGTGGAGCGTTACACCGTCGAAGACGGCCTGTCGGTCAACAACGCCAACGACCTCGCGCAGACGCCGGATGGTTACCTCTGGATCGCGACGAACGACGGTCTAGCTCGGTTCGATGGGGTGCGGTTCCAGATCTACCGCACGGATCAGGTCGACGCCTTCAGCACCAACCGGTTCAGACGGCTGGTCGTCGACGGCGACGGCGGGCTGTGGATCAATGACGCGACGGATCGGCTGATCCACTACCACGCGGCCACGTTCACCGAGGTGACGCACCTCGACGGCCTTGAACTGGAAACGGTACGGCGTATCCATTCGGACCCATCGGGCGAAGTCTGGGCGGTGACCGATCGGAGCCTAGCTCGCGCGACAGGGCCCTACGAACTTGCACGCGTCATCACGGCGGCTGGAGACGTACGTGTCCGTGATCTCCTCTGGGACGCGGACGGCACGCTGTGGCTTTCCGCCGATACGGGCTTGTACCGCATCGAGCCCGATGCGAGCGTCCGCCGACTCATCGACCAGCCTGTGCATGGACTGAGCCGGAACGCCGAGGGGGTGGTCGTCGCCGATGTGCGAGGCGAGGAGGCGTTCGAGAGTCGGCCGGTTGCGGACGCGGAGCGGCACGCTGGATGGTGGCGCAGCGGCTACGCGTTCAACAGCGCGGACGACAACGCGTGGTCGGTGGACCAGGAACAGGTCGTGTGGTCGCTGCGCGAGGAGCGGACTCGGCTGGTGCGGAACGGCCAGACCGTGCTCACGACCGTCACGGAGATCCAATCCGTCCTGCACGACCAGCGCGGAAACACGTGGGTCGCCACGAACAGCGACGGGCTTTTCCGCATCCGCCCGAGCAGCATGCACGTGCTCGGCACGCCGGAGGGGGTGGTCTCTGACAACCTGTACGCTGTGCATCAGACCGAGGGCGGGTCCGTATGGCTCGGCAGCTACGATTTTGGGGTAACGCGGGTGTCGGAGGGGCGCGTGCAGACGGTGCCCCTGCCCACGGGCTTTGCCGTAGCCTTCCATGCGGATCGCTCCGGTGCGCTCTGGGTGGGCGGCCAGGGGCTGTGCCGGATTGACCAACCCGACGACGTGGTCCTGCGTGACGGAGCGTTGGCGTGCGAAGCGAGCGGGCTGCCGACGGCCCTGGTACCGGGGGAGCGACCTGGCAGTACGCAGGTGCTTGCCATCCATGAAGACCGGTCAGGACGCCTGTGGATAGGAGTTCGAGGCGGGCTGTGGATGCGCCCTACAGGGTGCGATTCGGCGGCGTGCTGGACCCTGTGGCCGAGTGCGCTCAACGTGAATGCGCGGGTCTTCCACGAACGCGCAGACGGAGCCGTGTGGATGGGGACCTCTGGAGCCGGGCTGGTTCGGTACACGGAGGGACGTCTCGACACTTTGTCTGTCGCACAGGGCTTCCCGTCGGATCAGGTCCGCGACGTACACGAGGATGCGGACGGCGTGCTCTGGATTGGGACGGAGACTGCGGGGTTGGTCCGTCTCGACCCGCGGTGGACCTCGGACCTCGCTGCCATGCCGCGCACCGTGTACCGCAAGGCCGACGGGCTCTTCAACGATGGCATCCATCGCATTCTGCCGGACGGCCAGGGGCGGTGGTGGATGAGCACCAACCAGGGCCTGTTCTGGGTCCAGTACGACGACCTCGATGCCTTCCATCGCGGTGACCTCGACCGTATTCGCTCGGTCGCTTACACCGAGCGAGACGGGATGCGCAACCGGGAGGCCAACGGCGGGGTCTATCCAGCAGGCATGCGCGATAGGGCGGGTCAGCTCTGGTTTCCGACACAGTCCGGCGTGGTCGTGTTCGACCCTGCGACGCTGGGAGCAGATCCGCCGCCCGCCCAGGTCTTCATCGAGGAGGTGCGGGCGTCGGACAGGGCCTGGACGTTTCCAGCGGGCACGGTGTCGCTGGAGGCCGACCGGCGGGATTTCGAAATCCAGTACACGGCACCCAACTTCGCCGATCCGGAGGCGCTCCGCTTCGCGTACCGGCTCGACCGGGTTGGGCGCGAGGACGAGGGCCATTGGGTCGAGGCGGGCATGCGGCGCACGGCCTTCTTCACGAACGTAGCGCCGGGGACCTATGCTTTCCGGGTTCGTGCCCGGAACGACCATGGGGATGTCAGCGAAGAGTCGGTGCCGCTTGTTCTCAGCATTGCGCCGTATTTCACGGAGACGGGCTGGTTTCGTCTGCTCCTCACAGGCATCGCCGGCCTTGGACTGGTCGGGCTGTACCACCTCCGGGTGCGGCAGTTGAAGCAGCGGGAGCAGGCCCTCGCCGACTTGGTCGCCACGCGCACGGAAGCGCTCCGTGCCGAGAAGAAAAAGACCGAGGAGCAGGCAGCCAAGCTGCTCGAACTCGATGCGGCGAAGAGTCGCTTCTTTGCCAACGTCAGCCACGAATTTCGCACGCCGCTGACGCTCTCGTTGGGGCCGCTGGAAGACATACGGTCGGGCGTGTACGGGCCTCAAACACCGTCGGCGCTGCAGCAGATCGAACTCGCGGTGCGCAACAACCGACGGCTGCTGCGCCTCGTCAACCAGCTGCTGGAGGTGGCCCGCGTCGAGTCCGGCGCGGTCAAGCTCGCGCTCACGGTCGGGGACCTGGGGGAGTACGTCCGGGTGCTCGCGCAGCCATTCGTCGGGGCTGCAGAGCGGCGGGGTATCGCCTATACCGTCACGATCCCGGCGCAGCCGGTGCGGGTGCGGTTCGACCCGGACCACCTGGACAAAGTGGTGGCCAACCTGCTCTCCAACGCGATCAAGTTCACGCCGCGCGGCGGAGCCGTGCACCTGAGCGTCCGTGTCAGCGGGGCCGACGCCGAGGTCGCTGTCCGCGATACGGGACCGGGCATTGCGCCGGAGCTCCGCGCCACGCTCTTCGACCGCTTCGTGCAGGGGCAGAAGTCCGAGCTGCAGCCGGGTACGGGCATCGGATTGGCGCTGGCGAAGGAACTGACCGACCTGCACGGCGGGACGCTGACGGTGGAGAGCGAGCCGAAGCAGGGGAGCACGTTCACGCTCCGGTTGCCGATGGCTGAGGTCGTGGGCGACGGCGAGGCCACGGAGCCCGACCAAATCGTCGCCGATGTGGCTGCTGCTGCCGATGCCCCCGTGGCGGTAGAACATCTGCCGGAACACGGCGAGGTGTCCGATCGGACGACTGTGCTCGTGGTGGACGACCACGCCGACATCCGCACGTACCTCCGCAGCCACCTCGAACGGCACGGGGCCTACCGCGTCCTCGAAGCGGAGGACGGCGAGGCGGCGCTCGCGCTCGTCCGCGACCGCCTGCCCGACCTCATCGTCTCCGACGTGATGATGCCCCGCCACGACGGCTTCAGCCTCCTCGAAGCGCTGCGCGCCGACCCCGAGACGGACTTCCTGCCTATCATCCTGCTCACGGCGCGCGCCGAAGCGGAAGATCGCTTGGCCGGCCTCAGCCTCGGTGCCGACGATTATCTCACGAAGCCGTTCGACGCGCGCGAACTCACGGCGCGGGTCGACAACCTAATCGCACAGCGGCGGCGGCTTCGCGAGCGATTCGCGACACGGCCGACGCTGGACGGCAATGCTGTCACGTTGCACCCGACGACGCCAGCGGTGACCTCGGCGGATGCGGCGTTTCTGGAAGGCGTGCGCGCGGCCATCGAAGCGGGGATGGAGGACGAGTTGTTCGGCATCGAAGCGCTCACTGAATCAGTGGGACGCAGCCGCTCCAACTTGCACAAGCGGCTGACGGAGCTGATCGACGAGACCCCGAGCGCCTTGCTGCGGCGTATGCGCTTGGAGCGCGGAGCCGCGTTGCTGGGGCAGCGCGCCGGTACCGTAAGCGAAGTCGCCTACGCAGTCGGATTCAAGAGCGTGTCGCACTTCTCGTCGAGCTTCTCGAAGCACTTCGGGATGACGCCAACGGCCTACGCGGCGTCCCACGCAGCCTCGCTAGAATGAGGGGGACGGGGCTCGAACGCCGCGAACATGGCAGATTAGGCTGGTTTGGGACGAGGTTGACAAGGTTTAGGACGTAGGTGAAAGCGTGCGAGACGCGCGCGTGCCGACCTAGTGGCAGACCGCCGGGAGACTGCGCTCAGCGCAGCATCCGGTTCGCATCCCAACAACGATCGCCGCCGCCTCCATGGACCGTCCCCCAGAGCCCCCTCGTTCGCCAGCGCCGTCCCGCTACGTGTGGGAGGAGGCCCAACTCGTCGCTGGTACGGCTCAGGTACCGTCGAGCGCCATGCCTCAACCGCTCGTGCTGGTTGCCGAAAGCGAGGCGTATCTCCGGACGCAGATCACGGCGAGCCTCGCCGAGGACCAGGCTGAGGAGGCCCCCGCGTTCCGTGTCGAAGCCGTGTCGACGCCGGAGCGGCTACTCTCGCGGCTGCGGCGGGGCGGGGTCTCCATCGTCCTGTGCGGAGCCCTGCCGCCCCTCGCTGACGGGCGCTCGCTCGACGAAGCCCTCACGGACAAGGTCGTCGGCCGCACGGTGGTGCTGATGACCCACCAGGTCGATGGGGCGCTGTCGGCCTCGCTGCAGCACACCGTCCAGGCCCGCCGTCTCGGCGACGCGATGGTACGCCTGCTCCAGCGTTCGCCGCTTCGCGCCGCCTCGTGACCGCACAAACTCCGACTTCGCTTCCAACCTCAAGCTCGCTATGACGCCCGTCAACAAACCCTCGCCCCTGACAACGGCCGCCACGAAGCCTGCACGCCGGTGGTCACTGTTCTCGTTCGACATCGACCTCAGCACCATCGTGCTCGACCCGGCGCACGTGGAGGCCGACCTCGCAGAGGGCTTCGCGCGGGGACCCTACCGCAGTCCGGCGTCGCGCCTGCGTTCGTGGATCAGACTCGGCTTGAACTGAAAACCATGACGGCACTCATCGACCGCTTCCTCCGCTCGATCGGGCCTGACGAGGTGCATCCCGTCGTCCGGCTCAACTTCTTCGTCCGGACGCCAGCGTTTTTCTCGCCCATTGTGTTTCTGGCGACGGTGTTCCCGCATCGCGGATCGCCGCTTGGATGGTGGGTTGCAACGGTCGTCATCAGCCTGACCTGGCCTGTGGTCGCCTACGCGCTCGCAGCCAACCAGCCGACGATGGACGCGCAGAAGCGGGCGGCCCTGCGCAACCTGTTTGTCGATGCGACGCTCATCGGAATCACCCTCGGCGTCGCGGCGCTGGACCCGTGGGGGCTCGCTTTCGGCCTTACCATCATCTTGACGGCGAGCGGCGTGCTCGGTGGCTGGCGGTGGGTGCTCTTCACGCTGCCAGTCACCGTCGTGGTTGCCGTCGGCGTCGCGTTTGGCTTCGGCTTTGGCTTCGAGCCCGACTCGAACCCCTACACCGTCGTTTTCAGCATCCTCTGCGTCAACATTTACGCACTGGGCATTGCGCTCTCGCAGCACGCCATCACCTCGACCGCGATCTCACGGGGGAAGCTGCTCAAGGCGCAGAATGAGCAGATTCAGGCGCACAGCGTCGCGCTCGCGGAAGCCCGCACGGCCGCGGAGGACGCGCGACGGAAGGCCGAGGCGGCAAACCAGACGAAGAGCCAGTTCCTCGCCAACATGAGCCACGAGCTGCGCACGCCGCTCAACGCCATTATCGGCTACTCGGAGATGCTCGCCGAGGACGCCGAAGATGAAGGGGCCGACGACCTCGTGCCCGACCTCCAGAAGATCCAGGCGGCGGGCAAGCACCTGCTCGGCCTTATCAACGACGTACTCGACCTCTCGAAGGTCGAGGCAGGCCGGATGACCGTCCACGCGGAGATGTTCAGCGTCCAGGACATGATTGGCAGCGTCGTCTCGACGATCCAGCCGCTCATCCAGAAGAACGGCAACACCCTCGCGCTCGACACGGACGCCCTGCCTCCGACGATGCGTTCCGATCTCAC
>JBCCRG010000007.1:0-21376 GCA_039208155.1 Bacteroidota bacterium
AGCGCCAGTGTGACGCCTCCTGCCAGGTTGCCCAGCACCAGGGACAGCCGCGAGACCGGGGCCACGAGCGCCGCCTGCAGCAGGCCCCGCTGCCGCTCGTCCACGATGTAGATCGTCGAGAAGATGGCCGAGAAGAGCAGAATCAGCGCGACGATGCCTGGAAAGAGGTACTCCAGATACGGCACGTCGGTCTCGCCGGGCATCTGGAAGGAGTCGTAGAAGCCGAAGCCGAGAAGCACCCAGAAGAAGAGCGGCTGCAGGAGCGCTCCCGCCACCCGCGCCCGGTCGCGGACAAACTTCAGGATTTCGCGCTGCCACAGCGCACCGACGACTCGAAGCATAACTAGATGGTGACGGGAGGGCGGACAAACGTCTGGCCGGTCGTGGCCACGAAGACATCCTCCAGCGTGGGTCGCCGGACCGTGGCCGCTGCCACGAGTGCTCCAGCGGCGTCGTAGATGCGGCCGAGCAGCGGGGCAGGCGCCTCGTGCTCGACCAGGACACGACGGCCGAGCACGCGGGCGCGGAGCCCCAGCCGGTCGATAAGGAGGTCGGATAGCTGCTCCGGCGCGTCGGAGTCGAGCCAGAGAGCTTCAGTGCCAAGTTCGGCGCGGAGGACTTCGGGGGCTCCCTGCGCGACCACCCGACCCCGGTCGAGGATCGCGACGGCCTCGCACTGCTCGGCCTCGTCCATGAGGTGCGTTGCGACGAAGAGCGTCGTGCCCTCCGTACGGCGCAGGCGATCCAGTGCCTCCCAGAGATCCCGGCGCGCTAGGGGGTCGAGGCCGGTCGTGGGCTCGTCGAGCAGGAGGAGTTTGGGGCGGTGCAGGAAGCCGCGCGCGAGGTCCACGCGGCGGGTGAGGCCGCCGGACAGCGTCTTGACGCGGTGCTTCGCCCGGGAGACGAGGTCGAAGAGGTCGAGCAGCGCATGTACCCGCTCAGCCGTCTCGTTGCGCGGGATACCGACGAGGGCGGCGTGGACCTTCAAGTTTTCCTCCACCGTCAACTCATCGTCGAGGGCGGGCTGCTGGAAGATGACGCCGAGCAGTTCTCGGACTTCGTTCGGCTGGCTAGCGCAGTCGTAGTCGAACACTCGGGCCGTGCCGCTGGTTGGTTTCAGCAGCGTGGAGACGATCCGGAAGAGCGTCGTCTTGCCGCTGCCGTTGGGACCGAGCAGGCCGAACAGCGAGCCGGGCGGGACCGAGAGCGTCAGCGCGTCCAGGGCCGTATGGTCCCCGTAGCGGAAGACGAGCTGGTCGGCAGTGAAGGCGGCCGGGGTGCGCATGGGAAACCGGGGCGGGCGGTCGTCCAGGTGGAACAGGGAGCCTACAGGTAGAGCCGCAGGAGGTAGTCGATGACGACGAGCGTGAAGAAGACCGGCACGTAGAGGATCGAGGCTAGCAGCAGACGGCGGGCACGCAGGTGGCTCGGCTCGCGGAAGAAGGCGAAGGCAGGGAGTGTGAACCAGGTGCCGAGCGCGAGCATGCCGAAGAAGTAAACCCAGCCCGTCAGCCCCAGCGCCGTCGGCACCACGCCCGCGATGACGAGCAGCAGGGCTGCCACCAGCGCCGCGGTAGCTGTCATCGCACCCGTGGGGTCTTGGCCGGGAAGCATCCGGAAGCCACCGCGCGCATAGTCGTCGCGGTAGATCCAGGCGAGTGCGAAGAAGTGCGGCAGCTGCCAGAGGAAGATCACGGCGAAGAGCGCCCAGCCGCCCGCGCCGACGCCGTTGGTCGCCCCGGCGAAGCCGCCGAGGGCAGGCAGGGCACCGGGGACGGCCCCCACGAGGGTGTTCCACGCCGAGACACGCTTCAGCGGGGTGTAGAGCAGCAGGTAGCTCAGCGACGTGCTCAGGGCGAGCCCCGCCGTCAGGTGGTTGACCCAGACGCACAGAATGCTCAGGCCCACCAGGTTGAGCACCGTGCCGTAGGCGGCGACAACCCCGACGCCGAGCCGTCCGCCGGGCAGCGGCCGCGCCATCGTGCGGCGCATCTTGGCATCGTGGTGCCGCTCGATCAGGTGGTTGAGCGCGCCGCTGCCACCCGCGGTCATGAACACACCGGTCAGCAGGGCCGTGAGCGTGCTGAGTTCGATGGGCGCCGTGCCGAGTCCGACGAGGTAGCCCGCCGCCGCCACGACGACGACGAAGATCGAGATGCCCGGTTTGAGCAACTCCTTCAGGTCAGCCAGGGCTTCCTGCACGTCGAACGCACGCGACTCGGCGGCGGCAGCAGTGATAACCTTAGCGCGAACGCTCATGAAGGAGGAGGGCTGGGGTGAGAAATCGCACAATCAAACGCCGTCCAGCGGCGGCGTTCCGTCAAGACTTCGGGAGGAGTGAAGGGACTGTATGCCCAGAGCGACCTTCGCAGATAGGTACGGCGCTAGCGGTCACGACGGCAGCGCGACGCGCCTATCTTCCGCAGCTTCTCCCTCTCGACACAACCGGCCCCCCCAGCCCAGCCTCATGCCCCTCATCGCTTCCATCTCCGGCATCCGCGGGGTCGTCGGCGACGGCCTCACGCCCGAAGTGCTCGTCCGCTACGCCTCCGCCTTTGGGGCCTGGTGCCGCAGTCAGGCCCCGACCCAACGTGAGGGCGAGCACGCAAAGCCTACCGTCGTTGTCGGGCGTGACGGGCGCACGACGGGCGACCTGTGCAGCCGCATCGTGACCGCGACGCTCCAGGCTGCCGGGTGCGACGTGGTTGACGCCGGGCTCGCGACCACGCCTACCGTCGAGATGGCCGTGCCGAAGGTGGGCGCGGCTGGCGCGGTCATCCTCTCGGCGTCGCACAACCCGGAGCAGTGGAATGCGCTCAAGCTCCTCAACAGCGCCGGCGAGTTTCTCTCACCAGCCGAGGCCGACCAGGTGCTCGCCTTGGCCGACCTGACACTCGACAGCGACGTAACGCACGCCGTGGCCTACGAGCACGTCGGGTCGTACCGCCAGGACGACTTCCTGGACGACCACCTCGACCAGATCCTTGCGCTCGATTTCATTGACGCGGACGCCATCGCGGCGAAAGGCTTCGCGGTCGTCGTGGACGGCATCAACTCGGTCGGAGGATTCGCCATCCCGGCGCTCTTGGAGCGGCTGGGTGTGACCGACGTGACGGTGCTCAACGGCGAGCCCACGGGCCGCTTCGCGCACAACCCTGAGCCGCTGCCCGCACACCTGACGCAAATCACAAGCGCGGTTGCCGAACGCGGAGCGGACCTCGGGATCGTCGTGGACCCGGACGCCGACCGGCTCGCGTTCGTGGCCGATGGCGGCACGTTCTTCGGCGAGGAACTGACGCAGGTGCTCGCGGCTGATTTCCTGATGCGCAAGACGCCGGGGCCGTTCGCCACCAACCTATCGTCGAGCCGCGCCATCGAGGACGTGATGGCGGGCTTTGGGCATCCAGTCCATCGGAGCAAGGTGGGGGAGATCAATGTGGTGGGCGTGATGAAGGAAGTCGGCGCGGTCCTCGGTGGCGAGGGCAACGGCGGCGTCATCCTGCCCGCGCTGCACTACGGCCGCGACGCGCTCGTGGGCGTGGCGATGGCCCTCCAGCACCTCGCCGAAACGGGTGAAGCGCTCTCCGCCATCAAGGCGCGATTTCCCAGCTACGTCATCGCCAAGCACAAGCTGCCGCTCGACGGCCTCGGCGACCCGCACGCACTCCTGGATGCTCTCGCCGCGCGTTACGCCGACCGCGACGACGCCCGGCTCTCGACGCTCGACGGCGTCAAGCTCGACCTCGCCGAGGGGTGGGTCCACCTGCGTCCGTCGAACACCGAGCCCATCGTGCGCGTGTATGCCGAGGCCGAATCGCAAGAGGCCGCCGATGCCCTCGCCATCCGGTTCAAGCAAGAGTTGATGGGGCAAAAGTAGGCGTCCACGCCCGAATTTGGCGCTTCGAGCGAAGCTTGATGCCTCGGCGTCGGCTCAGTATTTCCAGGCAGCACTACAACGATCAACGACCCATCATCCATGTCTGAGCTTTTGGAGCGCGTGCACACGCTCGGCGGCTACCTCGAGATCAACGCCAAGAAGACACGTCGCGCGGAGCTGGAGCAGCAGCGCCTCGACCCCGATTTCTGGAACGACCCCGATTCTGCTCGGGTCGTCGAGCAGGAGGTCGCGGCGCTCAAGGACTGGATCGACTCGTACGAGACGCTCGAACAGAAAGCGCAGGACCTCGACGTGCTCGTGGAACTGGCCGAGGAGGAGGACGAGGACCTCTCCGGCGAGATCGACCGCGAGCGCGCGGCGACTGAGGCGGCCCTCGAAGCGCTCGAACTACGCGGCATGCTTGGCGGCCCGGACGACCAGCGTGCGGCTGTCGTGAACGTGAACCCCGGAGCGGGCGGCACCGAGGCGCAGGACTGGGCCGAGATGCTGCTGGGTATGTACACCAAGTACGCCGAGCGGCAAGGCTGGCGCGTGGAGTTGGTCGAATACCAGAAGGGCGAGGGCGCGGGCATCAAGTCGGCCACGCTGCGGTGCGAGGGGCCGTTCGCCTACGGCTACCTCAAGGCCGAAAGCGGCGTCCACCGTCTCGTCCGCATCAGCCCGTTCGACTCGTCGGGCCGCCGCCACACCTCGTTCGCCTCCGTCTTCGTCTACCCCGAGATCGACGACTCCATCGAAGTAGACCTCTCGACAGGGGAGTTAGAGATGCAGCGGTTCCACTCCGGCGGCAAGGGCGGGCAGAACGTCAACAAGGTCGAGACCGGCGTGCGCTACATCTGGACCGGCATGCTCTCCAACGAGGAGCAGGTGAAGGTCGCCGCCGAGAGCACGGAGGAGCGGAGCCAGTTGCAGAATCGCGAGCGCGCGATGCAGCTGCTCAAGAGCCGCATCTACGGCATGGAGCAGCAGATCCGCGAAGCCGCAAAGGACGCGTTGCAGGGCTCCAAGAAAAAGATCGAATGGGGGAGCCAGATCCGCTCGTACGTCTTCCAGCCCTACACGATGGTCAACGACCTCCGCACCGAAACAAAGATCACCGACGTCGAAGGCGTGATGGGTGGCGACCTGGAGCCGTTCATCCGCGCCTACCTCCTCCAGCAATCCGGGAGCAGCGACTAGCGCCATGCCGACCCTGACCATCCCCCTCGCCGAAGAGCCCACCGCCGAGACGATCCGCCTGGCGCGCCTCGGCACCGAGGGCCTCGTGATCGACCGCGCGAAGCACTACGTCGCAGCGGACCTCGAACCGCTCGGGGAGGTCCTGGCGCCCCGCTACGAAATCATCGACGGTACGCTCTTCGTGTCACCTTCTCCGCACCTCAGCTTTGATCAACGCCCGCTGTTTCGACTTGGTCGCCTCCTCGCTGCGTGGGCGGACGAGCATGGCGGCGAGGTCATCATGTCGCCCGTAGACGTGAAGTTCGCGGAGGACAAGACCGTGATCCCCGACTTGGTCTACCTCAGCGCGGAGAAAGCGGCACGGGTCGAGGGGCCCGCCATCGAAGAAGTCCCTGACCTCTTGGTTGAGTTCCTCTCGCCGGGCACGGCCTGGTACGACCGCACGCTCAAGCGCGATCTCTTCGAGAAGCACGGCGTCACAGCGTACTGGATCGTGGATGCCCGGGCGCGGACGGTGGCGCAGTACCGCTTGCGGGATGGCGCGTACGGCGCGCCTGCGGTGCTGCATGCAACAGACGTGCTGCGTTCGGACGTGCTGCCCGGCTTCGAGGTCGAAGTTGGGACGTTTTTGTCGGAGGCTGGATGACGCGGGAGCATGCGGCCCGTCCGCGTGTTATGGCTACATTACGCCTTCTCTCCCGCATCCCATCCCCGCATTCATGCAGGCCACCACTCGACAGGAGCGCTACGACTTCCTGGTGATCGGCAGTGGCGTCGCCGGACTCAGCTTCGCGCTGCGCGCAGCGGAGCACGGCACCGTAGCCGTCGTCACAAAGAAGCAGTCCGCCGAGTCGAACACGAACTACGCCCAGGGCGGCATCGCAGCCGTCATGGCGCCTACCGACTCGGTCGAGGACCACATCGAGGACACGCTCGTGGCGGGCGCAGGCCTCTGCGACGAGGACATCGTCCGCATCGTAGTCACCGAAGGACCGCAGCGGGTCCGCGAGCTGATCGCGCTCGGCGCGGAGTTCGACCGCGCAGCCGACGGCGACTTGCACCTCGGCCGGGAGGGCGGGCACTCAGCGCACCGCATCGTCCACGCGGCCGACATGACGGGCCGCGAGATCGAGCGGGCGCTGCTCGCGAAGGTGCACGCGCACCCTGACATTGTGCTCTACGAGTACCACTTCGCCATCGACCTCATCACCGAGCACCACCTGGGCCGGGCGGCGGTGGCGTGGCCCAAGCTGCACTGCTTCGGGGCCTACGTCCTAAACGAGGAGACTGGCAAGGTCGAGACACTAATCGCCAAGGCGACGCTGCTCGCGGCGGGCGGCGCGGGGCAAGTCTACGAGCACACGACCAACCCGCTCGTCGCCACAGGGGACGGCATCGCGATGGCCTACCGAGCGCGAGCGCGCATCGCGAACATGGAGTTCATCCAGTTCCACCCGACGAGCCTCTACGCGCCGGGAGCCGATTTTGGCGGACGCAGCTTCCTCATCACCGAGGCCGTCCGCGGCGACGGTGGCATCCTGCGTAACCAGGCAGGGGAGCGCTTCATGCTCGACTACGACGAGCGCCGCGAACTCGCGCCCCGCGACATCGTCGCCCGCGCCATCGACGACCAACTCAAGCGGCGCGGCGAGGACTTCGTCTGGCTCGACATCAGCCACAAGCCAGCGGACGAGGTGCTCGGCCACTTCCCGAACATCCACGCGACACTGCTAGAGAAGCTCAGCATCGATATGACGCAGGAGGCGATTCCGGTCGTTCCGGCGGCGCACTACACGTGCGGCGGCCTCGTGGTGGACGCAAACGCGCAGACGAGCATCCACGGGCTCTTCGCCTGCGGCGAGGTCACGTGTACCGGCCTCCACGGGGCCAACCGCCTTGCCTCGAACTCGCTTCTGGAGGCGCTCGTCTTCGCGCATCGCGCCGTGGATGCGGTACTCCAGTACGAGCCGCGTGCCGTCCTCCCTGAGGCGGTGCCGGACTGGGACGAGTCGGGTACCGAGAACGCGCACGAGTGGGTGCTCATCGAGCACAACCGGCGCGAGGTCAAGCGCATCATGCAGAACTACGTCGGCATCGTGCGCTCGGAGCTGCGTCTGGAGCGTGCCGCGCGGCGTCTCGAACTCATCTTTGCTGAGACGGAGGATTTCTACCAGCGGACGCGCGTGTCGAGCCCGCTGTGTGAACTCCGCAACCTGATCGCGGTCGCTCACTTGATCGTGAAGTGCGCGCAGCGTCGCCACGAGTCCCGCGGGCTGCACTTCATGGCGGACTTCCCCAAGGCTGACCCGGCGCAGCGGCACGACACCGTCCTCTATCCCGCGCCTGCTGAGGTCGCGTAGCTGTATGGCCGGTGCCCAGGCGATACGCATGAGATGGCGGGCGACTGTGCTTGCCGTACTGGTATGCGCCAGTGTCGCTCCGCCGGTCGCAGCCCAAGGGACGGCGCGCCACGTCTGCCGATGCGCGGAGGATATGCCGATACCGGTGAGCGGTGAGACGCGCGCTCTCGTCGTCTTTCTGCGCTTCGCGGACGACACCTACGACAATCCGTGCACAGACGGCGCGCGGGCGTGGCCTCATCGGGCTGCCATGCCATCGTTCGCCGCGTCGTTCTTGGCTGACGAGCCAACCGCGCCGTTTCACGAGCGCTCGTTCACCCAGTTCTTCTACCAGCAGTCGAACCGCAACTTTGTGCTCACGGGCCGCTCGGTCGGCTACGTGACCGAAGTCCCCGCCGAGGACTACCTCCACGTGCGTCGAGGGCGCACGTCTAACGTGCTGGACCACGGTCGGATCGCCCGCGAGGCCCTCGACGCCCTCGACCACACGATTGACTACCGTGACTTCGATGGCAACGGTGACGGGTACGTTGACCAGGTGTTCATCGTGGCGCGCAATACACGCTCGTACGATGTCGCCATGGCGCGAGCGGACGGCGTCTCCACGCTCGGCTTCAGCGAGGCTCCAGGTGGCGAGGCGTTCGACGGCATGGGGTTTTGCACGAACTGCTCCGGCTCGTTCAATCGCTACCAAGGCATGGACCCCGAGTGGCGGCTGGTGCAACTGCTCGCCCACGAATACGGACACGACCTGTTCAGCGGCCCCCGCTACTTTGGCAACCACCTCGATCCGATCTCAGGCAACGGCGTGCCGTACGTGCCGCGCATCGACTCGCTCGGGCTGAGCTACGCCGACCGGACGACCGGCTACGCGCTTATGCTTGGGCTCGGATCGGCCCGCCACCGCGCGTTCACGGGCCCGTTCTTCTCCGCCTACGAGCGTGACCTGATCTCGATGGGGGCGTCAACTCCGGAAGAGCGTTGGATCGACTGCCCCACACTGGTGCGCGACACGACGGTGACGCTGAACGACCTCGTCGTGACGGGTGACTGTGTTCGGTACGTATACGCCGTGCCGCCGCCTCCAGAGCCGCCCCCCGGCAGGCGTGCCCGGGTCCCGAGGGTGGAGGCGCTCTACCTATCGAACCTTCAGCAGGCCACATTTTTCACGACGCCCTCGACCACACGCACGACGGTCTCGAGTAGCTGCCCAGGCTGCCGCACCGTCGAGGCAGGCGGGCCGCACGACACCGGGCTACTTATCGAGCGTACGACGCACCGCGCCAAAGCCCCGCACCAGGCACAGCGCGATTTGCTCCCGGCAGACAACGGGCTCGCGGGCCCCACCCAGTGCGATGAGTTCACGGTCGGCGAAGGCATTGAGGCGGCCGAGCTGTTTGACGGCGACCTATGGGACCCGGACGCCGTGCAGCAACTCACCCCCTGGACGCGCCCGAACAGCTTCGGCACCACCTTCCAGCGCGACATCCCTCAGGTGCTGCGCGAGGGCCCCTGGCCCGCCTTCGACGCGCTGCGTTACGCCGAAGAAGATGCCACAGGCACGGCGGATACGGCTTCGACTGGGCAGCGCCAGCCAGTCCGCGCAATCACGTTTGACTACGTACACGACCTACGCGAAGCAGACCGGATCGTCATCCGGCAAGATTCGTGGATGGATCGCGGCTCCGATGGACTAACCCTGGGGGGGACCCTCGTTGTGAAGACCGGTGCCACACTCGTACTCGAAGACAGCGTCGCTGTGAACGTCGCTCGCGGCGCGCGAGTGATGCCAGGCGGTTCGCTGCACGTGCACCCTGGTGCAAGACTCCATCTGGGTTCGGGAGCCGAACTGATCGTGGAAGGCACCCTCGTCGCGGGTGAGGGGCAGGTCAGCGCTATGGACGAAACGACGGGATGGGGAGGCGTCCGGTTGGTCGGGGCGGGGCGGCACATGAGGACGGTGCCCGAACGGCGCGAGCGGCTTGCGCGCTGACACGCCTGCCGGTGCGCTGGGCGGGTTCTCAGGCCCCATCTGCATCGTTTCGTAACGAAACAAGCGGGGTGGAGTAGGGTACCTTGGATCTGCCGCGCGATGCCAGTTCTGGCGTGGCTCAGACCCCTGTGGAACGAGCATGCTGGACACGGCGACCCGCCCGCGTGGGCGAGCGCTGCCGCTGAGACGGCTGCCGCTGTTTACGTACGGACGTTGTCGTAAACGCCTGTTCGCCCCGAACGGGCGTTTTTCGTGCGCCCTCGCCTGATTCACAAAACCGCTTCGCCTCGTTTGAACCAGACCTCTACGGACTCACTCACCGATGCCTTGCGCGTGCTTGCCGAGCAAGCCGTCGCCGAGGCTGCGCAAGACGTGTACCTGGTGGACGTGGACGTGCGCGGCTTCCAAGGGTCCCGCGTCGTGTCCGTGTACGTGGACGCCGATGACGGGATCGACCTCGACGCGACGGCGGCGGTGAGCCGGGCGCTCTCCGCCGCACTCGACCGCGACGATCTCGTCAAAGGCCGCTATCGCCTCGATGTGTCCTCGCCGGGTGCCGACCGACCCCTCACGCGCGTCCGGCAGATGCCACGCCACGTCGGACGCACCCTTGCGGTGACCTACACATCCGACGACGCTACGTCTGGCGGAGTCGCGGTCGTGACGACTACCGGCGTCCTCACCGCCGCCGACGCCAGCGCCATCGCGCTCGACGTGCCGGGGACCGACGCCGTGCTGTCCATCCCAGCGGACCGCTTCATCGAGGCCACGGTTCAGCTTCCCTGGTAGCCCTACCTTCTGTTCAGCCCCTGCGCTGCCCTCTCCCCGCCGACTGACCCTGAGCATTCCCCTGCGTCCATGCAGCAAAGCATTGTTTCCAGCTTCGCCGAGATCGCGCGCGAGAAAGACATCGACCGCGACTCGCTGCAACTGATTGTCGAAGACGTCTTCCGTGCGATGATCCGCAAGCGTTACGGGGCTGATGACCCCGAGGCGTTCGAGGTCATCATGAATCCCGACAACGGCGACATCCAGATCATCCACATCCGCGAGGTGGTGGAGGACATGGACCTCGAAGACCCCGTCACGCAGATCGAGCTCTCCGACGCCCTCGAAATCGACGAGGACTACGAAGTCGAGGAGGAGGTCGCGCAGACAATTAGCATCAACGACTTCGGGCGTCGTGCCGTCCAGACCGCGCTCCAGACGTTCCGCCAGCGCATCCGCGACATCGAGCGCGAGAACGTCTTCAAGGAGTACAGCCAACTCATCGGCGAGATCGTCGTGGGCGAGATCTACCAGACACGCCGCCGCGAGGTGCTCGTGATCCACAACAAGGTCGAACTTGTGCTGCCCCGCTCGGAGCAGATCTACCACAAGGACCGCTACCGCAAGGGCGACATGATCCGCGCGGTCGTCCATGAGGTCCGTGAGGAAGGCCCTGGCCCGCAAGTCGTGATCTCGCGCACGGCACCGGTGTTCATTGAGCGGCTCTTCGAGCTGGAGGTACCGGAGATCTACGACGGCATCGTCGAGATCAAGAAGGTGGTCCGCGAGCCCGGTGACCGCGCTAAGGTCGCCGTCGTCAGTCACGACGACCGCGTCGACCCGGTCGGGGCATGCGTCGGGGTGAAGGGCAGCCGCATCCACGCCGTGGTGCGCGAGCTCGGCAACGAGAACATCGACGTGGTGCCCTGGACGCCGGACACCATCGAGTACATCAAGCGCGCCCTAGCCCCGGCGAACCCGATCAAGGTCGAACTCAAGGACGACCTCGACCCGCCGCGTGCCCGCGTCACCGTCGCCGCCGATGAAGTCTCGATGGCCATCGGGCGCGGCGGCCAGAATATCCGCCTAGCCAGCAAGCTCGTCGGCTACGAAATCGACGTCTACCGCGATATCAAAGAGGAGGAAGAAGACATCGACATCGAAGAGTTCGCCGATGTCATCCCAGCCGAGATCATCCGGCGGCTCCACAACATCGGCTGCGATACGGCCAAAGCCGTGCTCGAACTGTCCGCTTCGGAACTCGCGCGCCGTGCCGAGTTGGAGGATGTGACCGCCGAGAAGATCATGCTCATCATGAAGGCCGAGTTCGACGAAGAGGCTGCGGCTGCGCTCGCGAAGATCGCGGGGAGCGGCTCCGTCCAGGACACCTTCGCCGAAGAAGCCGCCGTCGTCGGAGCAGCTGAGCAGCCCGCGCCCGAAGCGCTCGACGAGCCGACCGCGCCCGAAGATCCTACCGAGACCACCGTGCCTGCTGAGGCCACCGACGAGTCTGCAGCATAGCGCCTCGCGCTGCTGCCCGCTCCTACGCTCACGAAGACCACCTGTATGCCTACAACGAAGAAGGCCAAAGGCGTTCGCCTGTTCAAAGCCCTCCGCGAATTCAACGTCGCGAGCGGTACCATTGTGGAAACCCTCGAAGCCCGTGGCTTCGAGGTCGACGGCAAGCTGGCGGCGGGTGACCCCAACGCGAAGCTCACGGCGGAGATGTACGACGTCCTTCGGGTCGTTTACTCGGACGATGCCGAGGCCGCCGCCCGAGTCGAGGCCAAGCGCCAGCAGCGCGAGGCCCAACTCCGCGCTGCCGAGGGGCTGGAAGAGGAACCGACCCCGTCGCGTGCGCCGGAGCCCGAGCCCGTGGTGGAGGAGCCGCCTGCTGAGCCTACCCCCGTGGTGGAGGAGGTCGCTGAGCCGGTCGCGGAGGCGCCCGAGTCTGCGCTACCCGACACGGCGGTCGTCGATGCCGCGGCATCCGAAACGGAATCGCCCGCCGAACTGGAAGAGGCCGTAGCCGAAGCAGAAGAGGCTGACGTAGTCGAAGACGTTGCGGCAGCACAGGCCGAGGTGGAGACCGAGCCCGTAGCGTCGGAGCCCGTCTCATCAGAGATCGTCGCATCGGAGCCTTCCGCGGAGCACGACGCCGCTTCGACCGAGGAGCCAGAAGCTGAGCAAGCCCCGGTCGCTGAAGCCGAGGAGGCAAGCGAGACCGCTGCCGAGTCGGACGACGACGAGGACGAGAGCGAAGAGGTCGACGAAGCCGGCGTCCTGCGTGGCGACCGCTACGAGCTGACCGGCACCAAGGTCGTCGGCAAGATCGACCTCGCGTCGATGGACCTCGGGCGCAGCCGCCGCAAGCGTAAGCGCAAAGGCGGCTCCGAGGCGTCGAGTGACGACCGTGGGGCCAAGAGCGCGTCCACCAAGTCGAAGTCGAAGAAGCGCGGCAAGCGCGGGCCGGTCGTCGACCAGGACGAGGTCGAATCGAACCTGCAGGAAACGCTCAACCAGATCCAGCAGGGTGCCAGCCGCGCCCGCCAGAAGCGCCGCCGCGAGCGCCGCGACCAGCGCGCCGCCGAGCGCGAGGCCGCAGAAGCACGCATGGAGGAGGAGCAGTCACTGCTTCGCCTCATGGAGTTCATCTCTACCGGCGAGCTCGCCGACCTGATGGGCGTGCCTGTCAACGAGGTCATCCAGAAGGGCTTCTCGAACGGCCTGATGATCTCGATCAACCAGCGCCTCGACGCTGACACCATCGTGCTTCTCGCGGACGAGTTCGACATGGACGTGGAGTTCCTGTCTGACCTCGACGAGGTGGATGTGGAGATCGAAGAAGACCTGGAGGAAGACCTCCAGTCCCGCTCGCCGGTCGTGACCATCATGGGCCACGTCGACCACGGCAAGACGTCGCTGCTCGACTACATCCGCAGCGCGAACGTCGTTGCGGGCGAGGCGGGCGGCATTACGCAGCACATCGGAGCCTACAAAGTCGATGTGGGCGAGGTCGGTGACGGGCGCGAGATCGCGTTTCTCGACACGCCGGGCCACGAGGCCTTCACGGCGATGCGCGCGCGCGGTGCCCAGGTGACAGACATCGTCATCCTGGTCGTTGCTGCTGACGACGAGGTCATGCCGCAGACCATCGAGGCGATCAGCCACGCCCGCGCGGCAGGCGTCCCCATCGTGGTCGCGCTCAACAAAATCGACAAGCCCGAGGCCAACCCGGACCGCATCCTGCAGCAGCTCTCCGACCAAAACGTGCTCGTGGAGCAGTACGGCGGCAACGTGCAGTGCCAGTTTGTCTCCGCTATCACGGGCGAGGGCGTCGAGGATCTGCTCGAAAAGGTACTCATCGAGGCCGAACTCCTCGATCTGAAGGCCAACCCGGACCGCGAAGCGCTCGGCACCATCATCGAGGCGCGCCTCGACAAGGGCCGCGGCGTGGTCGCGACCGTGCTCGTGCAGAACGGTACGCTCGAAACGGGCGACGCCTACGTGGCCGGGACCAACTCCGGCCGCGTCCGCGCGATGTTCAACGAGCGCGACCAGCGCGTGGAGGTCGTCGGCCCGAGCACGCCGGTGCTCGTTCTTGGATGGGACGGGCAGCCCGACGTGGGCGACCGCTTCATCGTCCGCGACGACGAGCGCGAGGCGCGCGACATCGCGTCGAAGCGCCAGCAGCTCCAGCGCGAGCAGGCCATGCACCAATCGAAGCACGTCTCGCTCGCCGAGCTCTCGCGGCGGATGGCGCTCGGTCAACTCACCTCACTCAACCTCATCATCAAGGGCGACGTGGGCGGCTCCGTCGAGGCGCTCGCTGACTCGCTGATGAAGATTCAGAGCGAGGAGGTCGTAGTCGACATCATCCACACGGGCGTTGGCGCGATCTCGGAGAGCGACGTCATGCTCGCCGCTGCTTCTGACGCGATCATCCTGGGCTTCCAGGTGCGTCCGATGGCCAGCGCACGCCTCGCTGCCGAACGCGAGGAGATCGATATCCGCACCTACTCGGTGATCTACGACGCCATCCAGGACGTGCGCGACGCGCTCGAAGGGTTGCTCTCGCCCGAGCAGAAGGAGGTCGTGCTCGGCTCGGTCGAGATCCGCGAGACGTTCCGCATCCCGAAAGTGGGCACCATCGCGGGCTGCTACGTTCTCGACGGCAAGATCCGCCGCTCGGACCGCGTGCGCCTCATCCGCGATGGGGTGGTGGTCTACACCGGCAACATCGGGTCGCTCAAGCGCTTCAAGGACGACGTCCGCGAGGTCGCCGCGGGCTACGAGTGCGGTCTTAACATCGATGGCTTCAACGACATCAAGGTCGGTGACCAGATTGAAGTCTTCGAGGTTGTCGAGGAGAAGCGCCAGCTCGCCGTCTAGCACAGCCACGACTCACGGAGCGGCGGTTGGCTCCGGGCCAGCCGCCGCTTTCCATTAGACTTAAAACTGTTATTGCAAGAAATGAGCATTCGTACCGAGCGCGTCAGCAAGCTGATCCAGAAAGAAGTAGCAGACCTCCTCAACAACGACTTCCACGAGACCTCCCAGTCGATGCTCACGATCACGGGCGCGCGGGTCACCAAAGACCTCGGCATTGCCTATCTCGACGTGAGCGTGCTCGGCGACACGGTACAACAACGTAAGGTGGCGTTCCGCCGCCTCGAAGACATCGCGCCCCAGGTACGGACAGCGCTCGCGAGCCGCGTTCGTCACCAGATGCGCCGGGTCCCCGAGCTGCGCTTTTTCCTCGACGAGCGCCAGCAGCAGGCGGCTCACATGGAGGACCTCTTCGCGAAGATCCGCGCGGAGCGTGCCGAGCGTGGCGTCGAAGAGACAGACGAGCTCGATGGGGAAGACGCAGACGGACCGGGAGCGTACTAGCCGACCCAGGCTGCGTTAAGGGCGCGGCACCGTCAGCGGCGCTTCATCAGCGGCTTCAGCAGCCGAGGCGTCACAAACCAAATCAGGTCGCCCGTATCCTCCTCGATGTCGTCCCACGCGTCGATGTGGAGGTTGATGCGAGCAAGCGCGGCTGTGGGAAAGCGTACGTCGCCGCCTCCGATGAGCAGCGACGCCGTATCGGACCACGTCGGTTGATGACCAGCTAGCAGCAGTGCGTTCACAGCGTCGGACTGGTCCCGTACTACATCCAGTAGTTCGTCATAGTCGCCGTCATACAAGCGTTCGTCCAGCGTGAGCGGAATCGAGAGGACGCCGGCCTCGATAAAGCGCTCGGCGGTCCGGCGCGCCCGAACGGCAGGCGACGATACCGCGCAGCCGAGAGGCTCACCCGTCTGTGCGAAGAAGGCGCCCATACGGTCGGCGGCCTTGCGTCCCCGCTTCGCTAGCGGGCGGTCAAAATCGCGGTCGAACGGCGCGTCCCAGTCGGACTTGCCGTGGCGCAGGAGGTAGAGCGTCTTCATGGCCTACCTCGATAGGAGCGAATCGGGAAGGAGCAACCCGGGCGCGTTCCCTACAGCAGGCACCGTCTCGACGGTGAGGTAGGCGAGGATAAAGAGCGACACGCCGATGATGAGGCCGAACATGAACAGGGTGTACGACCAACGGAGCAGCTTGAACTTCGTCTCGAGCACCTGGCCAATGCCGTAGATGTCGCGGATCATGTTGACGTACAGAAGCTCGCCGTCCTGCATGAGATCGGTAAGGCCCTCCTCGAACTCGTTGCGCGAGAGGCCCGTGAAGTTGCCGAAGAAGAGTAAGTTTTTGCGGTTTGCACGCACGTCTTCCATGGTGATCGTCTCGGTGTTGAGGCGAGGCCGCGCGGCCAGGATTGCGAACACAAGCGAAATCACGCACCCGATCAGGAGCGCGATGGTCGGGTAGAGGAGGAACGTGTTCTTGTCGATGCCGGGCGAGATCGAGGCGAGCAGGATCGACACGATGATGCCGTTGATCGAGATCATGATGTTCGCTTTCGTGTCCGCGAGGGCCGAAAGGTCCATCTGCACGCGATAGAGCGAGCGAAACATGTCCGAGATGCCCCGCTTGCGCGAGCCAAACTTTTTCTTGCTACGCCGCTTCTTCGCGCTCGACGATGCACCAGACGATTCCGAGGTCGGCGGAGACGAGGCCGCGTGATCTGACGAGGGGGTGGGGTCAGCCATGTGAGGTGGAAGGACGAACGTCAGTCTGGCGAGCGCGTCGTGGGGGGGACGTACGAGAAGCGGGCGATTCGGGCGGGGCGTCCTTCGCTAGCGATCAGGAGATCGCCGCTGGGCAAGACAGCTAGCCCCTCAGGCTGAGGCAAGCGCGCTTCCGGGAGCGGCCAGGCACCGACATACTGGCTGGATGTATCCAGCGCGGCCAGCATGGGGGTGGTTGAAGAGAGGAGCAGCCACCACGACGTCTGCGGGTGGAAAGCGATAGCCGAAGGCTTAAAGGTACGCAGCCGAGCGTCAGCCCGGAGGTCGAGGAGCAGGGCCGGGCGGGGCTGAAGGGTCTCGGTTTCGAGGTCGAACGCATACACAGCGCGGAACCCATCGAGCCCGTCTCCAGGGTACTCTTTGCAGGCGACGAGGAGTCGGTGGCGCGCCACGTCGTAGGCGAGCCCCTCCGTGTCGAAAGCAGTCGAGAGCGGCGTCTCAAACTTGCGTGCGTCCTCACCGTCATCGTCCAGCAGGAATAGGTCCCCATCGCTCTGGAGCGCCCACAGGTCTGGCCCCACGCGTTCGACCCCCTCGAAGTCACCTCGGCCGTGGAAGTCGCTCACGCTAGCGATCTGCCCTGTACTGAGCGGAAGTTGATAGAGCCGGCCTCGTTCGTCCTGAACGGCACCCAGCGTCACGCTGTCGAGCAAGGTCAGCCCCGAAATCTCGTTCAGGCTTGCGTCGAGGTTGATCTCAGCAACGGGGCGGTCGAGCGCAAACGGGCTTTCAGGCGACGAGGTAGTGGTACCTGTTGGAGTTGGGCTGGGCACGCACGAGGTGCCGGGGAGAAGCGTCAGCGATAGGAACAGCGTTATCGCAGAGGCTACACGGAGATCCATCGCTAAAGGTGTTGTAGAAGCGTTACAAATATCGACGGTAAACAGTCGCTATACGCCCAAAACAAAGAAAAACAGTGTGCAAGATGCACAGAGGTGTGCTCTAGCCCAGAAAAGAAGTATACTTCCCGCGCTCTCCTGACCCTCCGACATCGCTATGCGACCCCTCCTTTGCTTAGCCTTCGGGAGTATGCTACTCCTGGCGGGCTGCGATTTCCAGGCGGACGATACGTCAAGCGTATCCCCGCGTCTAATCGGACTCTCCCTGACTACGCTGTCTCCTGATGCCCAAGCGGTGCTGGATGGTGGCGGCGAACTCGTCTGGGAGGTCCAGAACGTGCTGGGGCGGCCGTACGCCCTCGCGACTAGCCTTCCAGCAAGAATTCCCTTGGACGCTGACCTGTTCCTGGTCCTTGCCGACGCGTCGACGTGCACCCCCAAGTGCGACGTGCTGGACGTGGTGCCGTTCCACTCGCCTAGTGACCCGAGCGTCGTGTCAGTAGAGGCGGCCGACGAGTCTGCTGCGCTACTCCGCTTCGAGTGGTAGCGCGGGTACGACTCGCACGCTCACGACGGGATAACGACTGGCATATCTTTGGCAGCGTCAAGAAACAGTTCTCTTGACGCTTCTCGTAGCCAACCTTACGCCCCATGTCGTTTCCTTTCGAAGGTCGTCCTGTGCTCGTCTCCGGCGGTGCTGGCTTCATCGGCTCCCACGTCGTTGATGCGCTGCTTGAGCGTGGCTGCGAGGTGCATGTCATCGATGATCTGTCGGGTGGCGTGCGCGAAAACGTACCCGCGGCGGCGCACCTCCATCAACTGGACATCCGCGACGGTAGCGTAGCTGACCTGTTTGCGACACACCGTTTCGCGGCGCTCTTCCATCTGGCCGCGCAGATGGACGTGCGCAAGTCCGTCGCCGACCCGCAGTTCGATGCGCAGGTTAACGTGCTTGGCTTGCTCAACCTGATGGAGGCAGGGCGGCAGCACGGGCTCGAAAAGGTCGTTTTCGCTTCGACGGGCGGTGCTATCTACGGCGAGCCCGACGCCGACTTCAACGGCGCCGGGCCGCAGCCTGAGGAGCACCCACAACGACCTCTCTCGCCCTACGGCATCACCAAGCTGGTTTCGGAGCACTACCTCCGATTCTACCATAACGTGCATGGTATCCCTGCGGTCGCACTGCGGTTTGGCAACGTCTACGGACCCCGCCAAAACCCCCATGGCGAGGCTGGCGTCGTCGCGATTTTCGCCCAGCGGATGTTCCGAGGTGAGCAGCCCGTCATCAACGGGCCGGGTACGCAGACGCGTGACTATGTCTACGTCGGGGACGTGGTCCGCGCCGTGATGGCGGCGGCGGCCTACGATGGGGCCGACGTCTTCAACGTCGGAACCGGCGTCGAGACTGACGTGAACGTGCTCTTCCGCACGATCAGTGAGCATGTCGGGAATGGAACGCCGGAAGAGCACGGGCCCGCTAAGGCGGGCGAGCAGCAACGCAGCGTGCTAGACGTTTCGAAGCCGAAGCGCGTCCTCGGCTGGGAGCCGCAGGTCGGTGTGGAAGAGGGGCTAGCCAAGACGGTCGCCTGGTTCCGTGCCCGCCACGAAGCTGTCGAGGCGTAGCGACAACGTATCCCTTCGGCCACTGCCTTGTCGAGCCCGGAGCGCACGGAAGCCGTTCGAGCGACGCGGTAGGGCGACGTGCACGCCCGTATCTTGACGGCTCGCCAGCCATCGCCGCGATGTATCGTGTCCGCCTCGACCAATTCGAGGGCCCGCTCGACCTGCTCCTCTTCTTCATCCGTCGCGACGAACTCGACGTCTTCGACATCCCCATCGCGCGGATCACCGACGAGTACCTCGCCTACGTGACGGTGCTGGAGCAAGTCGACCTCGACGCGGCGGCGGACTTCATCTACATGGCGTCGCTGCTCATCAGCATCAAGGCCAAGATGCTACTGCCGCGTCCCGACCTCGACGAGCACGGGCAAGAAATCGATCCGCGCCAGGAGCTCGTCGAGCGGCTGCTCGACTACATGCGCTACAAAGAAGCGGCCCTGCATCTCGGTCGTCTCGAAGAGGAACGGCGGCTGCAGTACGTCCGCGTCGCAGCCGAGCGCGAGCGGTTCGACTCGGAGGAGGTGCGCTACCGGGTGTCGCTGTTCGATCTCGTGCGGGCGCTCAAGAGCGCGCTTGAGGAGACGCCCGAGCCCACACGGCACGACGTCGAGCGTTACGACTACGCCGTCGAAGACCTCCGGACGCTGCTTATAGCGGCCGTCGCGGCGCGCCCCGCGTCGTTCCGGACGCTCGCGCGGAGGGGACCGGGTGATGCTGTGCCCACGAGCAAGGCCTTCGTGATCGTGCTCTTCCTCGCGTTGCTCGACCTCGTGCAGCGACAGCGGGTCCGCGTTGTGACGGGGATCGATCCTGAGGACTTCCAGGTCGAAGGCGTTCCGGCTAGCGAGCCGGGCAGTCCGCTTCCAGCGCGCACTATCGAACCCACTTGACCGGTCCCGCCCGACGGTGCCCTCCTGATTCTGCCCATGCAGCCCTCCGTGCTTTCATCCACGCTCCTGCGTACCGTCGAGGCGCTCGTCTTTGCCAGCGATACGCCTGTTTCAGCGAAAGCCATTCTGGAGCTGTATGTGGAGGTGTACGGAGGAACCGAGGATGACGAGCAACCTCACACAGAGGAGCAGATCGAGGAGGCCGTGGCCGTGCTCAACGAGCGCTACCGCGAGGCCGACACGTGCTTTCGCATCCACGTCTGGGCCGAGGGCTACCGGATGGCAACGATCAGCGAGGTGGCTCCCATCCTCCACACGCACTTCCAGCGGACCGACACCCGGCGGCTCAGCCGGTCGCTCATGGAGACGCTCGCCATCATCGCGTACCGCCAACCCGTGACGAAGCCCGAGATCGACCACGTGCGCGGTGTGAACTCGGACTACGCGCTCCGCAAGCTGATCGACCTCGACTTCGTGACCATCGCCGGGCGTGCCGATGCGGTAGGACGCCCGCTCGTCTATGCGACCACGGAGGCGTTCCTGGAACGCTTCGGCATCCGCGCGTTGGAAGACTTGCCCAAGCCGCGCGAGATCGAGGAATTGCTTGACGATCCCGCATTCAACAGCGAGCGCGCCGCCTTGCTCGCCGTGGAGGACCCGGTGCCCGCTCCGGGTCCTGATGCCCCGGCGGGTCTGCCGACCTAGACTCGCTCCTACGATCCTCGCCTCTCGCACCATCTCCTATCACTGTGTCCGACTCCCTCCGCCCGAACCGATCCTCCGACGCGCCGGGGCCAACGCGGAACGGCGGCAAGCAAGCAGGCAGCAAGGGGCAGGCGAGCCGCAAAGGCGGCAAGAAGGGTAAGCGTGCCCATGCGGCCTCGGTGAAGCGCCGCAAGATGAATGAGCGTCGCCGTGCGAAAGGAAAGGCAGGCACAGATAGCTCCCCCCCCTCATCCCCGCCGAAGCGCCACGACCGGCACGACTCTGACGCGCCTGTGCGGCTCAACCGGTACATCGCGCAGGCGGGCCTGTGCTCCCGCCGAGAGGCCGACGCCTGGATCGCTGAGGGCCGTGTCAGCGTCGATGGAGCGGTCGTGACGGAGATGGGAGTCAAGGTGACGCCCGACCAGGACGTGCGCGTGGATGGGCGTGCGATTGCGCCGAAGAAGCTGGCCTACGTGCTGCTGAACAAGACCAAGAACACGATCACGACCACCGACGACGAGAACGACCGCCGCACGGTCCTCGATGGGCTGCCCGAGGACTTGCAACGCGACCTGTTCCCCGTCGGTCGCCTCGACCGCGACACGACCGGGGCTCTTCTGCTTACCAACGATGGTGATCTCGCACACCGGCTCATGCACCCGCGCTACGAGATCGAGAAGGTCTACCTCGTCCAGACGCGGGCCTCCGTAAAGCCGCATCAGCTCGACCAACTTCGCGCCGGTGTCGCGCTCGACGACGGGCCCGCCGTTGCAGACCAGGCGATGTATCCTGGCGAAGATCACTACCACGTCGCGTTGAGTCTCCACGAAGGCCGCAACCGCCAGGTTCGCCGCATGTTCGAGGCGCTCGACCACGAGGTCGTCGCGCTCGACCGCGTCCGCTATGCCGGCCTCGACCTCTCTGGGCTGCGTCGGGGCCGCTGGC
>JBCCRG010000008.1:0-21058 GCA_039208155.1 Bacteroidota bacterium
GACAGCCATCGTCGGCCCGAACGGCTGCGGGAAGTCGAACGTGATCGACGCGGTGCGGTGGGTGCTCGGCGAGCAGCGGGCGCGGCTGCTGCGCTCGGACAAGATGGAGAGCGTGATCTTCAACGGCACCTCGAAGCGCCGGGCGCTCGGGCTCGCCGAGGTCAGCCTCACCATCGAGAACAACCGCGGCGTGCTGCCGACGGCCTACAGCGAGGTCACGGTCTCACGGCGGCTCTACCGCTCGGGCGACTCGGAGTACCTCCTCAACGGCACTGTCTGCCGCCTGAAGGACATCCTTGACCTGTTCATGGACACGGGCCTCGGAGCCGGGGCCTACTCGGTGATCGAGCTCAAGATGATCGAGGACATCCTGAGCGAGAACGCGGCCGACCGGCGACGCTTGTTCGAAGAGGCAGCGGGCGTCACGAAGTACAAGCAGCGCCGCGCGCAGGCCCTCCGCAAGCTCGACGGCACCCAGGCCGACCTCACGCGCCTGCGGGACCTCACCGACGAGATCGAGAAGAACGTCCGCCGCCTCGCGCGCCAAGCGAAGAAGGCCGAGCGCTACCACCGCCTTGCCGACCGGCTCCAGGCCCTCGAAGTCGCGCTCTTCGCGCACGACTATGCGCGCCTCGCGACCGAGCGCGCTGCCGTGACGAAGGAGGCGATGCAGCTACGCGCGGAGGTGGACCGCCAGCACGCAGCGCTCGCCCGGGGCGAAGCGGAAGTCGAGCAGGCACGAACCGCGCTCGTGGCGGCTGAGCAGGCGCTCTCCGAGCAGCAGCAAGCGCAGTTCGCCCACGCCGAGCGGCTGCGTAGCGCCGAAGCCGAGCAGCGCCTCGCTGCCGAGCGCGCGCAGAATGCGGAAGCCACGCTGGCGCGGCTCGCCGCCGAAGCGGACACCGACACCGACCGCCGCGCTTCGCTCCAGAGTGAGCAGGCCACGCTCACGGAGCAACGCACGGCCGCCGACACGCGCCGCAGCGACACCGCGCAGGCTTCCGACGACGCGCAGGCCGTAGCCGAACAGGCCCGGCGTGACGCCGCTGCCCAGAGGGACGTGCTCCGTGCCGCGCAGCGCAGCGCTCAGGACGCCGCGAAGCAGGTGCAGTCGGTGCAGTCGGGGCTGGCGCGGCTGCGGGACCGCCGGGCGCTCCGGCAGGCCGAGGCCGAGCGCCTCGACGCCGAGCGCGCCGAGGCCGAGGCCCAGCGCGCCACTATTGCCACCGACCTCGATGCCGCCGATGCTGCGGTCGCGGAGGCGTGGCAGACGCTGGAGGCCGCACAGACCGCGTTCACCGAAGCCGAGGCTGACCGCGACCGCCTCGACGCCGCGCTCACGGAGGCGCAGAACGCGCTCCGCGACGCCCAGCAGACCACCGCGGCACTCCGCACCGAAGGCGACCTTCTCCGTAGCCTCCTCGACACCCGCGAGGACCTCGACGCGCCCGCCGCCTTCCTCCTCGATCAGACCGACTGTACGAACACCCCGCCGCAGACCGTCGCCGAGAGCCTAGCGTGCGACGAGGCCGACCGCCTCGCGCTCGACGCCGCACTCGGGCCGTGGGCTGACGCGCTCGTGGTCCCAACCGACACCGACGCGCACGCTGCCATCGCTCGACTCCGCGACGCCGACCAGGGCCGCGCCACCTTCCTCGTCCTCGACCGGCTGCCCGCCCGCGCCTCCCGCGACCGCTCGCCGACGCCGCCGAACACGACGCCGCTGCGCGACCTCGTCCGGGCCGACGACACGCACCAGCCGCTCATCCGTTTACTGCTCCAGAACACCTTCGTCGCGGACAGTCTGGAGGAGGCGGAGACGCTGCGCGAGACGTATCCCATCGCCACGCTCGTGACGCGCACGGGCGAGTGGACGAGCGCGCGGGGCATGTACGCCGGTGGCCCCGAGAAGCCTCGCGCCGCTGCGCTCCGGCTGGGCCGCCGCGAACGGCTGCGGGAAGTCACGGATGCCTTTGCCGAGGCCCAAGCACGCGTCACTGAGGTGCAGGCCGCTGTAGCGCGGGTGCAGGGCGAGCGGGCTGCGGTGCCCGTCGCGGAGCGGCAGCAGGCGCAGCGCGAGGCCCGCCAGGCGCTCGCCGCCGCCGAGCAGGCGCACACCCGCCACGAGGCAGCGCGGCACAGCCTCGATCAGCGCCTCGAACGCCTCGCCGCCCGCCGCACCGCGCTCAATGCCGAACTCGCCTCCGAGGCCGATGAGGCCACACTCACGAGCGACCTCGACACGGCGCAAATGGCGCTCGATCGGGCGCAGGCGGCGCTCTCGAACGCCGAGGAAGCCACGCTCGCCGCCGACGCCCGTCAGCGCGATGCCCAGCAGGCCGCCGCTGACGCGCGCCTTGCGTCCGCCGAGGCCCGCAACGCCGCCGACAACCTCCGCCGCGACGCCGAGCGTGTCGCCCAGACGCTTACCGATCTCGACGCCCGCGCCGAGCGCCGCACGGCCGACCAGACGACCGCCACGGAGCGTCGCGACGAGGCGCAGGCGCAGCAGGACGACCTAGGCGCCACCATCGAGACGCTGCGCGGGAAAAGCGGGGGGCTCACGACGGCCGTGGCTGAGGCCGACCTCGCCGTGCTCCGCGCCCGGAGCAGTGCCAACGAACGCGAGGACGCCCTGCGGACCATCCGACGCGCCCGGGAGGAGGCGCTGCAGGCACTCAACCAACGCGACCTCCGCCTGACCGAGATCCAGACCCGCCAGGCGACCCTGGCCGAGCGCGCCGCGAGCGAGTACGGCCTCGCCGCGACCGACCTCGTGGACCGGCCCATCCCTGACGATCTGCTGACCGAGCCGGAGGAGGGTGGCGATGCCTCCTTCGACGCCGAGGAAGCGCGGACGGAGATTCCGGCGCTGCGCGACAAGATTCGCGGGCTCGGGGCCGTCAACGCGCTCGCCCTGGAGGAGTACGAGGAGGAAGAGGCTCGCCTCAAGCAGATGGTGCAGCAGCGCGACGACCTCGAACGCGCGGAGGCGACGCTGCTCTCCACCATCGACGAGATCAACACGACGGCGGCGGCCCGCTTCGCAGAGACGTTCGAGCAGGTACAGGTCCAGTTCCAGCGCCTCTTCAACGACCTCTTCGGCGGCGACGCCAAGGCAACGCTCGTCCTCGACGGCGACGATCCACTTGAGGCTGCGATCCAGATCAACGCGCGTCCGCGTGGCAAGAAGCCGAGCGTCCTCGCGCAGCTCTCCGGCGGCGAGAAGACGCTCACAGCCATCGCGCTCCTGTTTGCGATCTACCTCGTCAAGCCGTCCCCGTTCTGCATCCTCGACGAGGTCGACGCCCCGCTCGACGATGCGAACATCGGGCGGTTCATGACGCTGCTGCGCTCGTTCGCCGAGTCGACGCAGTTCATCCTCGTGACGCACAACAAGCTCACGATGGAGGCTGCCGACCGGATGTACGGCATCACGATGCAAGAGGCGGGCGTGAGCAAGCTCGTCGGCGTCCGCTTCGACGAGGTCGTGGAGGAGCCTGCGCTGGCGGCGTAGGGCCCAACCTGGGAGAAGGCGTGCATGTTGGCTATCGGCTGTCAGCTATTGGACGTGCACGTCGCACCTGACCGTGCGGATCCGGGAGGCGAGTGCGCGCAAATGCAGAGGCGTGGTCACGAGGGCTCAGGATTCGCCTCGAAGGCGGCGGCCTTCTCGTCTCTGGGCTTCCTTCCTTCAGCATTCCCACTGACCCGCATACGCCCATGCCCGCATACGTCCACACACCGGGGGCCGGTCACTGCGGCTCGGTCGCGGGTACGATCCCGGGCCAGGGCGCGGGCATCCCCCTTGTCACGGGCGCGCGATTGTGCGACCTTGGGCGTTCCCGCAATTGGCTGAGTTTGGTCTGCTTCTTGATGCCTATCGGACCTCTGGTACGCTTCGATATCCGTTCCCCGCACCGCGCCTCCTGACGGCGCTCCTTGCTGTCCCAGCTTCTGGTGCCCTGAACCTCACCGCCTCGCCATGCGTCGCCACCTGTCCGCTGCTCGCCGTTCCCTCTCACGCCTGATCCTCGCGCTTGCGCTGGGTGCTTTCGGAATGCTGCCGGGTGCGCTGGTGCCAAGCTCAGCCGTGCACGCTCAAACCGTCGTCAAGTACGGAGCCGAGTTCCTCGCGGGCGGTGTTGGCGCTCGGGCGCTCGGGATGGGCGGGGCGTACGTCGGCATGGCGAACGACGTGACGGCGGGCTACTGGAACCCGGCGGGCCTCGATGCCATCGCGTACCCACAGGGGGCGTACATGCACGCGGAGCGCTTCAGCGGCATCGTCTCGTTCGACTACGGGGCCGTCGCGTGGCCCATCTCCAACCGCTCCACGCTCGGCGTCTCGTTCTTCCGCAGCGGCGTCGATGACATCGCGAACACGCTGGAGGCGTTCAACCCCGACACCGGCCTCCCGCTGCCCAACCCCGAGAGTCGCGTCACCTACTTCTCCGCCGCCGACTACGCGTTCTTCGTCTCCTACGCGCGCCGCCTCTCGGACAACTTCCGCCTCGGCGTCACCGGCAAGGTGATCCGCCGCTCCATCGGCGACTTCGCGAACGCGTGGGGCTACTCCGCCGACATCGCGGCGCAGTACCAGATCGGCCGCTTCGCGCTCGGCCTCAACATCCAGGACGTGACCGGGATGCTCCAGGCGTGGACCGTCAACGACGCGGCCTTCCAGGACCTCTACGAGGACCCGGACAACCCTGGCTCTTTCCTTGGCTTCTCGGACGTCTTCGGCCAGGATGCGCCCGTCGGGTTGACGGAGCTTGTGCTCCCAGTGGCACGGTTGGGTACCGCGTACGCGCTCCCCGTCACCGAGGACATCGGCCTCAACCTCGGCTTCGACCTCGACCTCGCCTTCGACGGGCAGCAGGCGTATGTCTTCAACGCGGGCGACCTCAGCTTCCGGCCGCGCCTCGGGACAGAGGTGACCTACCGTGGCCTCGTAGCGCTCCGGGCAGGCATCGCCGACGTGACGACCTCCGACCGCTACGGCACGCAGCTCACGCCGACCATTGGCGCGGGCCTCGCCCTCGACCAGATCAACGTGGACTACGGCTTCGGCGACTTCGGCGGCCTGCAATCGGAGTTGGGTTCGACGCACCGCATCTCGGTGATGCTGACGCTGGAGCAGCCCCGCTTCGCCCGCGCGGACCGGTGAGAGCGTGTGGGTGGTTGAGGGTATGGGGGTGGAGCTTAGTGTGGCTCTTCAGCATGCCCATCGCCCTCTCCCAGGAGCCCGTCCCGGCGGATTCCACGGCCGAGCAGATCATCTGCTATGTTCAGCCATCGCCTCTGCTGATCGGTGGTGTAGACTCGCTCCTGGCGCTGGGCCACTACCCAGACGTTGACGAGGAGGTGAGCGGACGGGTTTTCGTGGCGGTCGAAATCAATGCCGACGGTGTAGTCGTCAACGCAGAGGTTTTGCGAGGGCTTGGTGCGGCCTTTGATGCGGAGGCACTCAGAATTGCACGTCTGGCTCGGTTCGAGATGCCTCCCGATCTTCCCCGCTCACTCTACAGCATTCCGGTCCGCTTTGATGTGGGCGAGTGCCTAGGGGACCAACCCACGATCTGCCGATAGCCAGGCGATGCAGGCACGCGGCCACCGAGATCGTACGTTTCTCCCACGCTCCCGCTCTCCCACACCCTCTACTCCCAACCCTGTGCGTCCCGAAGACCGGAAGGGCCTGCTCGCCACCCTCGCGTTCCACGTGGTGCTGCTCGCGGTGCTGTTCGTCTCGACATATGCGGTGACCATCCCGCAGCTCGGCTTCGTGGAGGTCGATTTCGGGCCGATCCAGGAGGCCCGCCCTGCGCAGCGCGCCGACGTACCCATCCCGGAGCCGCCGCAGCCGGAGCCGCAGGCCGAGACGACGCCCGCCACAGCGACGCAGCCCGTGGACCTCCCCGAGACGCCGCCGGAGCCTGCGCCTGAGGTGATCGCGACGCCGGAGACGGAGCAGCGCGATCCGGAGCCGCAGGGTGAGACCGCCACCGACGAGCGCGAGCCCCGCCCCGAGGCGACCGAGGCCCCCGAGACGACCGGCGGCACCCCAGACGCCGACACCGGCACGACGACCGACCAGACCGGAGATGGTAGCGCCGACCGGACGACCTCCCCGTTCTCGCTCGAAGGTCTCGACCGCACGCCGCTCTCGACGCCGCTGCCGCCCAACCCCGGCGCGCGCGGCACTGTCGCCATCCGCGTGACGGTGGATCCCTCCGGACGGGTCGTGCAGGCGCTCCCCGCCCGGCGCGGCGGCGACCCGCGCCTCGACCGCGCGGCGCTGCAGGCGCTCCGCTCGTGGCGCTTCGACGCGCTCCCCGCCGAGGTGCCGCAGGAACTGCAGAGCGGCATCGTCACCTTCGTCTTCCGGCTCGACTGAGCGTCTCCAAAGGACCTCGGGGCCCAGCAAATCTCGATCTGGACTGGTTGTTGCAAATCCCTGGCGTGTGTATGGTTTAGCTGCTACGCTTCCCCCTAGCGTTCCTCCGACTCGTCACGTCGCATGTCCCAGATCCCTGCGCGGTGGTTCTCCGCGATTGGCTTCCTCGTCCTCATTTTCGCCAGCACCCTGCCGCTGACGACGCACGCCCAGAGCAAGCTCCTCGACGCGGAAACGCTGGCCCCGGACCTCGACCTCGTGCCGTTGGACGCGGCGATCCCCCCGAGCGCTCCAAGCGTGTGGCGCTTCCTCCGATGGACGGGGCTGGACGCCCTCGCCTACACCCGCACGGTCGGGAGCACACTGCCGCTCATGGTCGTGGGTGGGGCAACGCTCGTGTCCACCACCTCCCTGCTCGACGAGCCCATCGGAGCGGAGCTGAAAGGGGAGCCGGGTGGCGTTGTCGGCGCCTTCCTCGACGCGGGCAATCGGCTCGGTGAGCGGCGTGCCATCGTGCCCGCCGCAGCACTCTTCGGCGCGACGCTGTTCACGGACAACACGCGGCTTCAGGATGCGGCGTTCACGTCGTTCCAGTCCGCGCTCTACGCGTGCGCCGTTGGCTACTCGCTCAAAGCCGTGATCGGCCGCGCCCGTCCCTACACCGGCGACGGGGCGTTCGGCTACGAGCCCTTCTCGCCGTCGCGCGACTACTACTCGTTCCCGTCGGGGCACACCACGATGGCGTTTGCGCTCGTCACGCCGTGGGTCGTCTACTATCCGGGCCCCGTGACGTACGGTCTGCTCGGGCTGAGCACCGGCACGGCCATCGCCCGCGTCGCGCACGACGAGCACTGGGCGACCGACGTGCTCGCCGGGGCAGCCATCGGGGCCGTGACGGGCGTGTTCCTGGCTCGTCGCCACCTCAGCGAGACGGAGGCTCGCGAGGCGGTCCGCGTGCAGCCGCTCGTCAGTGCAGAGCACGTCGGCGCGAGCGTCACCATTCCAATCCGGTAGCGCCGGTCGCGGCTAGGCGTCCTCGTTATCGCTGCGTCCGCGCAGGGCCTGCTGGATCGTCCGGGCCGTGACCGCGAGGCCGATCACGATGATGAGGTGGTAGGAGAGCAGCCGCCACGCCGTCACAACCACGCCGCCTGCGGCTGCGGGCAAGAGCGGTCCCACGAAGAGCAGGAACAGCCCCTCCATCCCGCCTGAGGAGCCGGGCGTCGGGATCAGCAGCGCCGTCAGCCACATCCCCGCGATACGCAGCAGCGTCGTGAAGACCGGGATCTCGGCAACCGCCGCCGCGAGGAAGAAGAGGATGAGGTAGCGGCACATCCAGATCGTTGCGGAGAAGAGATAGCCGGTCACGAAGAAGCCTACCGACTCGCCCCGGATCAGCGCTGCGCGGTCTTCGAGGTTGCGCGTCTCGCGGACGACGGTGTAGCGGAAGCGTCGCAGCCACTTCACCATCACGAGCCGCCGCGCGATGCCGCTCAGGATCTGCGGGCGGATGAGTGTTGCGAAGGCAAAGAGCCCGACCCACAGCCAGAGGATCACGAAGTACGTCGTGAGCAGCCCCGCGCCCAGCGTGCCGATGGCTGCGGGGAAGACCTCGATGGTGCTGGCCGCGATGAGGATGATCGGAATGGTGGTGGCGAACCACACCTGGTCCATCAGCATCGCGAAGAGCAGCAGCGCGGTCGCCTCGCCGACGGGGATACGGTTGTCCTTGGCGACGAAGTAGCCCGCCAGCGGGGCCCCGCCGATGGCCGACGGCGTGACGGCACTCATGAAGTCCCACGCGATCTGCCCGCGTGCGCCGCCGCGCCAGCCGATGTGCCCATGCGCGAAGAAGCGCAGCCGGAAGCCGCCGATCACGATCATCCCTGCGAGCGCGAGCGGGGCCAACGCCGCCACACGGAGGTCGAGCGTCGTGGCGATGTCGGTCAGCGTACCCGGCTCGTAGGTCACCGCCACGATCACGCCGAGCACGACGAGGCTGAGGCCCACCGGCAGCACGAGATCACGCCACCGGAACGACGACGCGGGGAGCGCTGCCGAGTCGGACGGGGTGGAGGGAGCGGAGGCCATCAGGGTGGGGGATAGGCAGCCGCGCAATCTACGCCGTGCCGCGTGGAGACCTCGTGGACGCCCGGCGAAGACACAGGGGCAGTTGGGGGCTGCGCCCTCTTAGACGCATAGCGTTGCGGGACGGAGGAAGCTACTCGTCTCGCGAGCGCCAATAGGCGGGGTCTTCCGTGCGTACGTAGGTACGCTGCACATCGCTTCCGTAGAGGGGGAGACCTAGCGTGAAGCCTATCGCTCCGACTATGGCCCCACTACGCACGATAGCCCTGGCGTCGTTGTTTGCCAGAGCAGCGACGGCACCTAGGCCTATACCGATACCGACCCCCACTCCCGTAGCGACCCCTATCCGCTCAAGGCTCTCCCAGAAGGTGGGACGGTCGTGGAGGGAGAACCCCCAGGTGATCCGCTGGTCCAGCGTCGAAACTGAGTCGTAGCGTACCACGATGCTGCGTGCCTCGATGCGCCTCCAGTCCGACGTGGTGATGCGAACCAGTTCGACGTCGGGGTGGGCCAGCAGCACGTTGAGGCTATCCGCTGTGCACGCGCGATCCGCGGCATACCACGCCTCGCCTCCGTGGCCGTATAGACCCGCAGAGTCATACGGATCGGCCGCGTTGCAATACGTTTCCGCGGCAGGAGCTTGAGTGAGCAGGATTGAGGGGGGCGGTAGACAACCTGTGAAGAGCAACAGCGCTATGAGAAGCGAGAGGCCGGAGCATTGGGACAGGCATGGCATGGGAAACGAAGAGGCTCAGGACACAGCACGAACGTGCAGGGACGGGCACAAGCATACGTCCACGTCTTCACGCGTTTACGCCCGCATCGCCGCGTTCTGTCTCTACCGCCGCAAGGAGCTTGCTATACGTCGTGCACATCGCCTCGGGAATGACTTTCGTGCCCGCGAGCGTGGGCATGAAGTTGGTGTCGGCCGCCCAGCGCGGCACCACGTGGACGTGCAGGTGCTCAGGGATGCCCGCGCCCGCCGCCGCGCCCTCGTTGATGCCCACGTTGAAGCCATCCGGCGCGAGCGCGGTGCGCAGCCACCCCATTGCGCGGCGGATCGTCCGCGCGATCTCGATGTGGGTGGCGTCGTCGAGATCGGCGTAGGTCGGCACCTCGGCGTAGGGGACGATGAGCAGGTGTCCGTTGTTGTACGGGTAGAGGTTCATCACCACGAACACGGTCGCGCCGCGCCAGACGACGAAGTGCTCCGCGTCGCGCTCGGGCGTGGCGGCGATGCGGCTGAAGACCGAGCCCGTGCCTGGTGGAGGCGCCTCGTAGGACTCGACGTGGGCAGCGCGCCAGGGGCTCCAGAGGCGGTCGAGTGCGTCGGACATAGCGCTAGAGGAAGGCGTGGCCGCTGTGTTCGTACAGGGCTTCCGCGAGCTGCTCGATCTCTCCGCGTAGGGCGAGCCGCTTGCGCCAGGCAGCAGGGATGGCTGCGTCGCCGTAGTGCGCGCCCGCGAGTTGGCCGTAGATCGCGCCCGTCGTGTCGGCGTCGTTGCCGAGGTTGACGGCACGCAGCGCGCCCGCCTCGAACGTGTCGGTGGTGGCGAACGCCCACAGCGCGGCCTCCATCGCCTCGACGACGTAGCCGATGCCGCGGATCTGAGGAGGCTCCTTTTCGAGGAACGAGCCTGCTGCAACGGCGGCTACCTTCGGCGCGAGGGGGGCGTCGTCCCAGAAGCCCGGCGTCGGTGCGTAGAACGGGCGCAGAAGGTCCGCCTTAGCCGCACCGCCGAGCGCGCCGACGAGCAGCCCGGCGTAGTAGCGGCAGGCATCCACGGCCTCTGCTGCGCCGTGCGTGGTCCGCGACATCTCAGCGCTGTGCTCGACCGCATCCTTGACGTGTGGCGCGAAGAACATCGGCACCGGCGCGAGGCGCATCAGGGAGCCGTTGCCTGCTGACCACGGATCGGTCGGTCCCGCGAACGGGTCGCCCGTTTGCGAGAAGTTCGAGAGTGCCCGTGTGATCGTGTTGCCGATGTCGAAGCACTCACCCGTGCTGCTCCAGTAGCCCTCGCGCTTCCACCGGACGTAGCGCTCCATCTGGTCTTCCGGATCGAAGCCGCACGCGACGAGACTCGCAGCGAGGCAGAGCGCCATCGAGGTGTCGTCGGTCCATTGCCCCGGCTTGAGTCCGAACGGCCCGCCGCCAACCAGGTCGGTAATCGGGGTGAATGTGCCGGGTGGGCTGAACTCCAGCGTGGTGCCCAGCGCATCGCCCGCCGCGAGCCCCAGCAAGCAGCCTCGGTAGCGGCTCTGAGTCGAGGGCACATCCACAGAAAAAGCGTTTCGGAGAAGAGCACCCCGGACAGGACTCACGCGCACGAATCCAATCGCCTCGGGGCTAAACGCGCTGTAACCAGCAGTCCGGGTAGGACTCGAACCTACGATATTCGGCTTAGAAGGCCGACGCTTTATCCAGCTAAGCTACCGGACCATGATAGATGAACGTAAGACCTGCAGGCGGTGCGGTCAAGAGAAGAGCCGCGCTGACTTCTACGAGCAAGCAGACAGGAAATCGGGAGCGTCCTATTGTAAATCTTGCTTCAACCAGTACTGCGTCGAGCGATGGATTTCCAAGAAGAAGCAGGCCATCGCGTACAAAGGCGGACGGTGCTGCCGGTGCGGATACGACCGCCACTACGCCGCCCTCCAGTTTCACCACCTGGACCCGCGCCGGAAGGACGTGAGTTGGGCGAAGCTGCGGCTACGCTCGTGGACCAAAATCAGGGCCGAGTTGGACAAGTGCGAACTGCTCTGCTGTGCGCAAACTGCCACGCGGTCGAGCACGCTCGATAGGACCCGTCAGCGGGGCGGCAGGGACTTAACGCCACACGGGCACGCGTCGCGGTGACGGTGCCCGTGTGGTTTCAGTCGGGATGGCCGGATTTGAACCGACGACCCTCTGCTCCCAAAGCAGATGCGCTACCGGACTGCGCCACATCCCGAGGTCGTGCCCGAGCCCATAGGCCCAAGCTACTTATAAAGAACGGGGCACGCTTCGCCTGTGAGACAGCGTGCCTGCAAGATAGCTAAGTTGCGGCGTCGTGCCTGCTCACCTGCTCTCGCTTCGGATGTCTGACCGCCCGCTCTCTGACGACGTTCGCGCCCTCCAGGTCATCTGGCTTGCCATCGTAGCGGGCGCGCTCCTGGCGGTCGCCGTGCTGTGGTGGCTCGCCAGCCAGGCGGATGCTCCACCGATGGCGGAGGGCGGCGACAGGCTGTTTTTCATCAACGCCGCGGTCAACATCGGTGCCATCGTCGCGGGGTTCACGCTCCAGCGTATGCTGCCTGTGCGGGTCGCAGCGGCCGAGACCGAGACGGGCGCGATGAACCAGGTACGGACGTTCGGCCTACTCTCGATCGCGGTGATGGAGGGCTCAGCGCTGCTGGCGGGCGTGGCCGCGTTCCTGACGGGCAACGCGCTCAACCTGGCCTTCGTGGTGCCGTTCCTAGCGTTTGCCGCGCTCTTCTTCCCGTCGGACGACCGGGTTGCGAGCCTGATGCGGCACCTGAACTGAGCGGCCTGGCTTACTTCGCCTTGGCAGCCGCGAGCTCGTCCTTCACCTGGCTCGCCTCGACCATTTTGGTGCGAAACTCGTAGGAGCCGTTCTGCTTCTTCGAGGCGACGATGATCTTCGCCATCTGCTTCGCGTCGGCACCCGCGCCACGATTGGTGCGCTGGTTCTTCGAAACCTTCTTCGCCATGAGCCTGGGAGGTTAGAGTCTAGGAGGTTGGGGTTACTTGATCTCGCGGTGGAGCGTGTGCTTGCGGAGCTTCGCGTTGTACTTCTTGAGCTCCATCCGCCCGGTGGTGTTCCGGCGGTTCTTGGTCGTCGCGTAGCGGGAGGTCCCGGGGGCCTCCGTGCATTCGAGGATGACCTTGATGCGGGCTTCTTTGCCTTTCGCCATCGGTCTAGCTGCGGGTTAAAGGGGGTCGGAAGGGAGCGGGCTCAGACGCGGACGCCCTGCTTGCGCGCTTCGGCGAGGACCGCCGAGATGCCCTTTTTGTTGATCGTCTTGATGGTCTGCGCAGTGACGCGGAGCGTGATCCAGCGGTCTTCTTCGGGGATGTAGAAGCGCTTCTTCTGGAGGTTCACGTTGAAGCGGCGGCGCACCTTGTTGTGGGCGTGGGAGACGTGGTTGCCCGACATCGGCCCCTTCCCCGTAAGCTGATCTCTGCGTGCCATGAGCGTGGCCGTCGGATGAGATGAACGGAATGGTGACAGCCTTCCAAAATAGGGGGCCATGCGCCTGCGCCCAAGCGCGACGGAGCCCAAAGCTGCAAAGGACTCGTTAATAGCGACACCCCGGCGGTCGGTTCCTCGAAGGAATGGTGCAGGGCAGGATCGCGGGGCTGTTTGCAAACCGTCCCTGCAGGGCGTGGCGCCGCTGTGCCGCCGCCTTGCCGATGTCCGACTTCCGAACCTCGGGGAAGCCTTCTCGGTTGGTTCTCATGCCACCACTCCACCGTGCATGCTCCGTTCGCTCTGGCTCCGGTTCTCCGACGCGGCGCGTTTCTACGCGAAGGGGCTTGGTGCGCGGCTGAAGAATCCCTACGTCGTGCTCTGGGCGCAGGCCATCGCGTTTAAGGTGCTCGTGACGCTGCTGCCCCTGCTGGTTCTCGGGACGGGCATCCTCGGGCTGGTGATGCGTCAGGAGGACCCCTTCGACGCGGTGTCGCGCTTCCTCGGCTCATTCCTGCCCAACTACCAGAGCGACACGCTCTTCCACCTCCTCGGGCAACTCCAGCAGGCGGGCAGCACCATCACCATCGTCGGCGGTGTCGGGCTCTTCTTGACCGTGCTGACCCTCTTCAGCGCGCTGCGCGTGGTGATCTCGGGGGCCTTCGGTGGCGACCGCCACGAGCAGCGCCCGCTCCTGCGGGGCTACCTCTTCGACCTGCGGATGGTAGGGCAGGTGGCCCTGCTGTTCCTGCTCTCGTTCGGCATCACGGTCGGGCTGCGCGGCTTCATGGCGCGCTCGCACGCGCTCGCGGAGCAGTACGGCCTCGACGCGGCGCTCGTGTCACAGGGGTGGGAGGGCGTGCTGGGCGTGGCGGCGTGGCTGGTGCCGCTCGTGCTCTCAGTGGCGATGTACATGCAGCTCTATTACTTCATCCCGCAGCCCAAGCCGCCTTCGCGCAGCGCCTTCGCCGGGGCTGCGTTCGCGGCGCTGCTCTTCGAGGGCGCGAAAAACCTCTTCGCTTACTACGCCGTCTACGTGGGCCGCTTCGACCGGTATGAGGCCCCGAACCCGCAGGAGATCGGTCGCGATCTGGAGAGCGGCAGCGTGGAGGGCGCGAGCGACGCGCTGATCTCGCTCGGCGGCTTCTTCGGGCTCATCCTCGCGCTCGTCTTCTGGGTCTACCTCTCGGGCCTCATCCTCATCCTCGGCGCGATGGTGGCCGCCGTCCACGAGGAGCGCACGGGCCCCCGCCGCTCGCGCCTCCGCCGCGTACTCGCCCGCCGGTTCGGAGCCGATGCTGAGGACGAAGGGGTCGCTGAGAGCGACGAGGTCGCCCAGGACGGGAGGGCCGCTGCGTACGACTCTGATAGCGAGGGCAGCGCTGCTGGCGAAGCGGTAGAGGCAGACGAGGCCGTGGCTACGGGTAAGCCCGCCGAGTCCTCTCCTGAGCCACCGGCTTCGTCCGCGCCTGTAGCCGTGTCCGAGCGCACAGCGTAAGGCGAACACCGACGTGCCTCCGGTACGCCGACCTATCGCATGGGGCCCACGACGGCGCTACCTTCGGTGTTGCTGTTCCCTGCCGCCCTCTCTCTACTGCGCTCGTCTGGCTGTGCGTCCCCTCCTGCCCGCACTTTTGCTCGGCCTCGTCCTCGCGAGCATGCCCCCGCGTGCCGCAGCCCAGGCCCCGCTCTCGCTCGTCAACGGCGAGACGACCGTGCAGAGCGTGCGCTTTCGCTTCGGCGACAGCCAGACATTCGAGGAGGAGATGCTACTCGAACAGGTCGCCACGGTAGAGCCTGGGTTCTGGGACGAGAGCTGGCGGCGGCCCGTCAAGCGGTTCTTTTCGTTCCTCCCGGCCGTCGACGCACCCGGCACGTATCCCTTTCTCCCGTTCGAGCTGCAGAAGGACCTGCGGCGGCTGGAGCGCTTCTACCGCGACAACGGCTTTCTCAGAGCCGAGGCCGACTGGTTCGTCCGGCTCGACTCGACGGACAACGATGTCCAGGTTCTCTTTACCATTGAGGAAGGGCCGCCGCTGCTGATCGGCGACCTCGCGTTCCTCGCGGACCCCGACAGCACCGCGCTCGTGCCGAGGCTCAGCGGCGGGGCCCGGGCAGCGTGGGACGGCTTCCGCGCGAACGTCTCCGTACGGGAGGGCCGCCGCCTCGACCAGTTTTCGCTCGTGCAACTCCAGAACGAGACGCTGGAGTGGCTCCAGAACCAGGGGTATGCCTACGCCCGCCTCCGCGCGGCCACAGACGTGGACACGACCCGCAACCGGGCCGACGTGCGGCTTTTTGCTGACGTGGGGCCTCTCGGTCGGTTCGGCATTATCGATATTGAGGGAGCGGAGTCGGTGCGGAGCCGGGTAGTAGCACGCGAGCTACCCTTCCGCACCGGCGACCGCTACACCTACGCCGACCTCTTGGAGGGCCAGCGTCAGATCTTCGACCTGAACCTGTTCCAGATCGCGCTCGTGGACGCCCCCGAGCCGCCCCGGGGCCAGGCGCGCGACTCGACGGTGCGCATCCGCGTGCGGGTGCAGGAGGGCGAGCCGCGCCTGCTCACGGCTCGCCTCGGCTACCTCACGCAGAGCGGCGCGCGGGCGCAGGGGCAGTGGACCCACCGCAACTTCCTCGGCGACGCGCGCACGTTCACCGTCACTGCCAGCGCCGAGACGGGCCTCTTCGCGCTCGAAGGCGACGGCATCGTGGACCGCCGCTACTCCGCCTCGGCGACGCTCCGCCAGCCCTACGTCTACGACCGACGGCTCTCGCTCACCGCCGGGCCGTCCGTGACCTACCGCGACGACACGCGCGAGAACTCACTCGCCGTCGGCGGGACGGTGGCGCTGCTGCTCGACCTCGGCTCGCTGCGCACGCTCACGCTGCGCACCAGCGTCTCGACGCGCGAGATCTACGGCCTCGGCGGCGGCGCGGCGCGGCTCTCGGAGCTGCTCAGCCCCAACGCGCTTGGCCGTGTCACTAAGAGCGAACTCGCCGTGGACGCGCTCTACGGGCAGCTCGACAACCTACTCGACCCGCAGCGGGGCTACCTCGGCCGCGCCACCCTCGCGCTCTCGGGCCCGACGACGCTCTCGAACGTGCAGTACGTCCGCGCGACCGCCACCGCGCAGGGGTTCCTGCCCGTCGGCCCAGCCTTCCTGCGGGCCCGCGCCACGGCGGGGCAGCTCATCCCGCTCGCCCAGACGAGCTTCGACGACGACGCGGCACGGCTGCGCGACGTGGTGCTGCTCGCGGGCGGCACCGGCGACGTGCGTGGCTACAACCTCGGCCTCGTCGGGCCTAAGCTCCCCGACTTCCAGCGCGAGACGCTCGACGACGGCACCACATCGTATGCGGCGCTCGGCAGCAGCAGCGGACGCTACTTCGCGCTCGGCGGCTCCACCAAGCTCACCGGCAGCCTCGAAGCCGCCGTGCCGTTCCCGTTCTTCCCGCCGGGCTTCCGCCTGCTCACCTTTCTCGACGCGGGCCGCCTCTGGACGCCGGGCACCGACACCTACAACTTCTCGCAGGAGATCCTCACCGACCCCAACGCGCCTGCCTTCCTGACCTTGCTCGATGAAGCGCTCGCTGACGAGGAGCGCGTCCGCTACAGCACCGGCCTCGGCTTTGGCTTCGCGAGCCAGATCGGCGAGATCAGCCTAGCCGTCGGCTACAAGCTCAACCCGACGCCGCTCGACGTGACCCCGCCGGACGAGGTGTTTAACGCCGCCGACGAGGCCGCCCTGCGCGCGCTGCTCGCCGACGACATCGGCACGTGGGACTTCCAGCGCTTCGCCTTCCACCTGTCCATCGGGAGGTCGTTCTGATGGCGGCTCAGGTCCCCGCAAATTCGGCCGAGCAGGCGGCTCCGGGGCCGCCTCGAAAGCGGTCGTGGCTGCGCCGCCTCGCGTGGGGGCTCGGCGTGCTCGTGGCGCTCGTGCTCCTGCTCGTGCTGGTCGCGGTGCTCGCGCTCCAGACGGAGTGGGGGCGGTCGCAGGTGCAGGAGATCGCCACGACGCAGATCCAGAACCTGCTCGCGGACGACGCGACGGTCGAGATCGGGCGGCTCGATGGCCCGTTCGTGGCGGGCGCGACGCTCACCGACCTCGTGATCCGGCGCGGCGACGAGCGCGTCCTGAGCGTGGACTCGGTGCAGGCGCGCTACAACCTGGCGGCGCTGTTGGGTAAGCGGCTGGCGCTCAGCGAGGTCGTCGTCGTCGGGCCGTTCGTGCGGCTGGCGCAGCAGGCCGACTCCAGCTTCGACGTGGCGACGCTGTTCGTGACCGACACCACCGCGACGGACACGACGGGGGGCAACTTCGCCGTCTCGCTCGACGACCTCCGGGTGGAGCGGGGACGCGTGGAGGTGGCCTTCTTCACCGGCCCGGATGCGGAAGATCTGGACACGGAGGATCTGGATGCGGAGGGGCAGGGCCGCGACTCGCTCCTCACCGTCGATCCGCTCGGCCTCCGCCTGACCGGCTTCGCCTTCGGCCCCGACCAACTCGAAGGCACGCTCGACCGCGCCGCCGCGACGCTCACCGCAGCCGACCGGACGACGGCGCTCGACCTCGGGCTTGCGGGCCGCTTCGATGCCGAGACGGCCGCGCTTGACACGCTGCGCCTCACCTCGCCGCGCACGGACGTACGCGGTGGCCTGTCGGTCGAGTACGCCGCCTTCCTCGAGGCGCTCGCCGAGGCCGACGCCGACACACCGCTGGAGACGTGGCTGCCGCGCTTCGCGGCCGACCTCCGCGCGCAGCCGCTCAGCATGGCCGACGTGCGCGCGTTCGCGCCGGTCGCCGTGACGGGCGCGCCTACGCTCACGCTCGACGCCTCCAGCGATGGCCGCAACCTCACCGCCGTCCTCGACGCCGACCTCAACGAGGCGGGGACCGCTGACCTGACGGCTACCTTCCGCACGCCGACCTCGGGCCGCGTCGTGTACCGCGCTGCGGGGCAGCTTCGCGACTTCGACCCTGGCCGGCTGTTCGGCAACCCGGATCTCGTCGCGACGCTCAACGCCGACCTTGACGTGGACCTCGCGGGCGCGAGCCACGCGGCGCTCGACGGCCCGGTCGTGCTGCGCGTCTTCGACGCTTCGGTGAACGGGCAGCCCATCGAGTCGTCCACGCTCGACGGGCAGTTCGCGAGCGGGCAGATGCGCTTCGGCCTCGATGCCGTCATCCCCGGCGCGGCGCTCACCGCGAGCGGCCAGGCGCGCCCCTTCGCAGCGACGCCGACCTACTTCGCCGAGGGACGCTTCTTCGACGTGGACCTCGCCGCCTTCGCCGACTCCGTCTCGGGGACGCCGCTCAGCGGGACGATCTCGCTCGCCGGGCAGGGCTTCGAGCCGGACGCGATGCAGGCGAGCCTCGGCGTGACGCTTGACCCTGCGGCCGTGCGCACGGCTGCCACGACCACCCAGATCGAGGAGGTCGCGCTCGACGCGCAGCTCCGCCGCCGGACGGTCCGCTTCGATCTGCGTGGGCTCTTCGGCCCGACGGGCAACGCGGGCGGTGCACTAGCGCTCCAGGGCCTTGCGCAACCTTTCGCGACGCCGCTCACCTACGAGATCACCGAGGGCACGGCCCAGCGCCTCGACCTCGCGGCGCTCACGGGCGACCCGGAGCAGGCAAGCTCGATCACGGGCACGTTCACGCTCGACGGGCGCGGCACCGACCCGCAAACGCTTGCGCTCGACCTCCAGGCCGCGCTGGACGACACACGCTACGGCACAACGCGCATCCCCTCAGCCGACCTCTTCGCAGGGCTCGCCGACGGCCTGCTCGCCTTCGACGGGGAGGTGGACCTCGCCGACGCGGGACGTGTGGAGGCGCGGGGCGAGGTGACGCCGTTCGCAGACACGCTGCGCTACCAGCTCGACGCGCTCCTCACCAACCTCGACTCGGGCGCGTTCGCGGCTCCGGAGGCCAACCCGGACACATCCGCGACCGCCGACACGACGGCGTTCATGACGCGGCTCAACGGCACGCTCCGGCTCGACGGCAGCGGGACGGACCCGCAGGCGCTCGACCTCACGGGCCGTGTGGTGCTGACCGAGTCGCAGGTGAACCAGCAGCAGATCGAGTCGGGCGCGGTAGCGCTGCGACTTGGGGGCGGGACGCTCGATGTGGACGGCACCGTGACGACGCCCGAGGGCCTCGTGCGCCTCGACGCGACGGGGCGGCCGTTCGACGCGACGCCTGCCGTGACCGTCCGCGAGGGCCGCTTCGAGAACCTCGACGTGGGGGCGTTCGCGGGCAACCCACGCCTGGCGAGCAGCCTCACCGGGCGCTTCAACGCGGACTACACCGGCAAGAACCTCGAGACGGGCACGCTGCAGGGCGTCCTCCGCTTCGACCCGTCCACGCTCAGCGGCGCGGACCTCGACGGCACGCTCAGCTTCGCGCTCGACGACGGGCTCGGGCAGGGCAACGCCGACCTCGCGCTCGCGGGCGGTACCGTCCGCCTCGACGCCGACCTCACCCTGCCCGGTACGGACGAGAGCGATACCGTAGACAGCCTGCCGCGCTTCGACGCCGCCGGAAGCATCGACAGCGTCGCGCTCGGGCCGTTCCTCGCCCCCCTCCTCACGCTGCTGCCCGACTCGGTGCGCCGCGCCAACCCGGAGCTGGCTAACCGCGACCTCCTCACGCTCTCGTTCGACGTGACCGGTGTCGGCCGCGACCTGGGCACGCTGCAGGCGCGGGGGCGGGCGGAGAGCCCCGGCTCCACGCTCCTCGGGCTCCGCGTCGACTCGCTCTACACCGCGTTCACCTTCGCCGAGCAGCGCCTCGACATGCAGACGCTCACGGTCCTCTCCGAGGTGGTTGACCTGCGCGCGGGCGGCGAGGTCGCCTTCGACAACATCACGGCCACGAGTTCACTCTTCACCTTCACGGGGCAGCTCAAAAACACGGCGCTGCTGAGCGCGCTCGCCGGGCAACCCGTCCTACTCGAAGGCGGGCGCGTGGAGGGCGAGGTGTCGAGCGAGCCGGGCGAGCCAATGCGCTTCCGCGTGGACGCCAACACCGACCTCTTCGCGCTCGGCACGGTCCGGGCCAGTGACCTCGGCGTGGACGCGCTCGGCCTCTACAGCCGCGCCGAGGGGATCGCGGCGCGCTTCCGCTTCGAGTCGGGCTACCTCTCGGCGGGGACGTTTCGCGCCCGCGAGATCGACGCCGACGCGCGCTACGATGGCGACGACCTCGCCCTCGACGTGACGCTGGAGATTGACGACGGCCGCTCGCTCCGCGTCAAGGGCGAGGCCGACCTGGACCCGTTCGAGCCGCAGCTCACGCTCGCGTCGTTCGACATGCGGCTCGGGCGGCGCGCCTTCGCGCTGGCGGCCCCAGCCCGCATCACCTATGGCGAGCGCATCCGCGTGCGCAACTTCCTCCTGGCGGCCGACACGCCCGGGCTTGGCGTGGAGCAGATCGCGGCCGACGGCGTGATCGACCTCGCCGGGCGGCAGAACTTCATCCTCACCATCGAGGGGCTGGCGCTCAACGGGCTGACCGACCTTGCCGGGCTCGACGCCCTCGGCGGCCGCCTCGATGCCTCGCTGGTGTTGGGCGGCACCGCCTCTGCGCCGCGCCTCGACGGGACGTTTGCGGTGGAGCCGATTACCTCGCGGGGGCGCGAGGTCGGCACCATTGACGCGACGTTCGCCTACGCCGACGCGCGGTTCGACCTCGACGCGGCGCTCGCACACGCCGACGGCGCGCAGCTCCGCGCCGAGGGCTTCGTGCCGTTCGGCTTCGCCCTCGACGGGACGCCCGCCCAGCCGCCGCCGGACGCGCCCGTGGACGTGCGGCTCACCACCACCGAGCCGTTCCCCATCGCCTGGGCGACGCCGTTCTTCGACCCGCGCACGCTCAACGAACTCGGCGGGACGCTCACCGCCGATGCCGCCGTCGTCGGCACGCGCGCGAACCCACAGCTCGACGGGCAGGCGCTGCTCGCTGACGGACGGATGGGGCTGCCGGAGTTCGGGCGCGTCTACGAGAACGCGACCATCCCGCTCACCTTCGACGGGGACCGCCTCACGCTCGGCAGCGACAGCCTAGGGGCGGCCTCGCTGCGCGACGCGGCCGGCGGCACGCTCACCGCCGACGGCGCGCTGCTCGTCCCCGACCTCCAGTTCGCCGCGCTCGACCTCGACCTCACCGTGCAGGCCGACCGCTACCTCGGCATCGACAACGACACGTACGCAGCCTTCCGCGTCTCTGCGACCGGCCAGCAGGCGCTCCGCATCACCGGGCCCGTGGACGGCCCGTCCATCGCAGGCACCGTCACCATCGACCAGGGGACCGCCAACCAGACCGAGGAGCTCATCGGGCCGACCTTCGGCGAGATCGCGCTCACGACC
>JBCCRG010000009.1:0-20324 GCA_039208155.1 Bacteroidota bacterium
GAGCCAGCGCTTCCACGCCGAGCGCGCCGTCTTCCTGGCGGAGGCCCACGGCCTCGATGCCGTTGCCTACTGCGCCGACGACGTGAGCGTAGCCGCCGGGGCGAAGACCTACCTCCGCGAGTACCTCGCCCGCGTTAAGGCGGTCCTCGACGTCTACGTCCTCCGCACCGACCCGAAGTTTCTCGGCGAGCCCGTCGAGATCGCGCTGTCCTAGCTCATGCCCGTTGCCCCATGGAAACCGTCACTGCCCAGCGCGCTGCGACCGTCCTCCCGACGCCGTTTCCCGGCGAGGCGCTTGCGTTTCTCAAGGACATCGGGCCGTATGAGTTGGTTCGAGGTGCCATCGTGCCCATGAGCCCGACCGGATGGTTCCACGGTCTCGTCGCCTCCGCGCTCGTCGCACGGCTGCAAGCCTTCGCCACCGAACGCGGCGGGCTGCACGTACTCTCGGGCGAGGTCGGCGTCTACACCGAGCGCGACCCCGACACGGTGCGCGGGATGGATGTCGCGGTGATCTCACGCGAACGCTTGGCGCAGGTCGATACGGCCAGTGGCTTCCTCGACGTGCTACCCGAAGTCGTGATCGAAGTGGTGTCGCCTGGCAACCCGGCGGAGGAAATGACGACCAAGACCCGCGAATACCTCGCCGCCGGAGCCGAGCAAGTCTGGATCGTCCGCCCGCAACGCCGCACCATCGCCACACACTCCGCTGACAGCTCGACCGAGACGTGGACCGCCGCCGATACGCTGCACGGTCGCGGCGCGCTCGTCGGCCTCACGCTATCCATCGCCGACCTCTTCGTCCGTGCCTGAACATCTCGTCTTGATGGTGTAGGCTGAGTCATTGTCGAGGCAGCCTCGCGCTCACTTCTAACTTCTCCCTTCCCCTCATGCCCTCCGTCGCTGAACTCACTGCCACGATGCCCTACGGCCCTGCGCCCGAGTCGCCCGCCGCTGCCGAGGCGTGGCTCGACGCCCACGATCGCCGCTTCGACCTGTTCATTGGCGGACGCTGGCAGGCAGCGCAGTCAGGCGCGACGTTCGCCGTGACCAACCCCGCCACAGGTGACGCTCTCGCAGACGTGGCCGAGGCCGGGCATGCTGACGTGGACGCAGCGGTCGACGCGGCGCGGAAGGCGTTCAAGTCGTGGAGCCAGACGGACGGACACACGCGGGCGCGGCACCTCTACGCGCTCGCGCGGGCGATCCAGAAGCACGCGCGCCTCTTTGCCGTGTTGGAGTCGCTCGACAACGGCAAGCCGATCCGCGAGAGCCGCGACCTCGATATCCCGCTCGTGGCGCGGCACTTCTACCACCACGCCGGGTGGGCGCAGATCATGGCCGACGAGCTGCCCGGCTACGCGCCCGTCGGCGTCGTGGGGCAGGTGATCCCGTGGAACTTCCCGCTCCTGATGCTCGCCTGGAAGGTGGCCCCGGCCCTCGCGGTGGGCAACACGGTCGTGCTCAAGCCCGCGCCGCAGACGCCGCTCACGGCGCTCCTCTTCGCCGAGGTCTGCCACGAGGCGGGCCTGCCCGCGGGCGTCGTCAACCTCCTCCCTGGCGGCGACGAGGCAGGCCGCGCAGTCGTCGCGCATCCGGGTCTCGACAAGATCGCGTTCACGGGCTCCACGCCCGTCGGCCGCGCGATCCGTCAGGCAACGGCAGGCTCTGGTAAGAAGCTCTCGCTCGAACTCGGCGGCAAGTCGCCCTACGTGGTCTTCGACGACGCCGACCTCGACGGGGCCGTGGAGGGGCTCGTCGATGCGATCTGGTTCAACGGCGGGCAGGTCTGCTGCGCCGGGAGCCGCCTGCTCGTGCAGGAGTCCATCGCCGAAGACTTCCTGGGACGCGTCCGCCGACGCATGGGTCAACTCCGCGTGGGCAGCCCGCTCGACAAAGCCGTCGACCTCGGCACGGTCGTGAGCGAGGAGCAGCAGCAGACCATCGAGCGCTGGATCCAGGTCGCGCGCGACGAGGGTGCCGCGATCTTCCAACCCGACACCGCGATGCCCGACGCTGACACCTTGAAGCGGGGGTGCTACGTCCCGCCGACGCTCATCACCGATGTCGGCCCGGCGTCGCAGGTGGTGCAGGAGGAGATCTTCGGGCCGGTGCTCGTCGCGATGACGTTCCGCACGCCGCATGAGGCGGTCGCGCTCGCGAACAACACCCGCTTCGGCCTCGCGGCAACGGTCTGGAGCGAGAATCTGACGCAGGCCCTCGAAGTGGCGCACCGCATCAAGGCAGGCTCGGTGTGGGTCAACGGCACCAACTTCTTCGACGCCGCGAGCGGCTTCGGCGGCTATCGCGAGAGTGGCTACGGCCGCGAGGGCGGCAAGGAAGGCCTCTACGAGTACGTCCGCCCCGCCTGGCAGTCGCGTCCAACACCGGCCCCCGAACCCACAGGCGATGGCGCGGACCCACTCGCCACCTGGGGCAGCCACACGCCGACGGTTCCGGCCCCGCTCCCCGAGAAGCCAGGCAAGACGGGAGCGCCGAGTATCGACCGGACGGCGAAGCTCTACGTCGGCGGCAAGCAGAAGCGGCCCGACGGCAGCTACAGCTATTCCGTCCTCGACCCGAAAGGCCGCGTCGTCGGGCTCGCGGGCGACGGCAACCGCAAGGACATCCGCGACGCCGTGGAGGCTGCGCATGCCGCGCGGGGCTGGGCCGACCGCTCCCCGCACAACCGCGCGCAGATTCTTTACTACATCGCCGAGAACCTGGCGGCGCGCACCGACGAGTTCGCCGCCCGCCTCCGCGCGATGACCGGCGCGAGCGCCAAGGCCGCCCACCGCGAAGTCGAGGCCAGCGTGCAGCGGCTGTTCACCTACGCCGCCTACGCCGACAAATTCGGCGGGTACCTCCAGGAGGCTAACTTCCAGGGCTTCGTCGCCGCGCACCACGACTACCTCGGCGTGGTCGGCATCGCGTGCCCCGACGAGGCGCCGCTGCTCGGCTTCGTCTCGCTCGTCGCGCCCGCGATCGCCCGCGGCAACTGCGTCGTGACGATCCCATCCGAGACGCACCCGCTCGCCGCGACCGACCTCTACCAGGTCCTCGACACGAGCGACCTCCCCGGCGGCGTGGTCAACATCGTGACCGGCAACCGCGACCACCTCACGAAGACGCTCGCCGCGCACGAGGACGTAGACGCGCTGTGGTACTTCGCCTCGGGCGCGGCGGGCGCGCTCGGCAGCCGCGCCGTGGAGCACCTCTCGGCGTCGAACATGAAGCGGACCTGGGTGAGCTACGGCCAGCCCCGCGACTGGCTCGACCCGCAGCAGGGCGAAGGCCGCGCCTTCCTCCGCCAGAGCGTGCAGGTGAAGAACATCTGGCTGCCGACAGGACTGTAGTGGAAGGCAAGGAAACGAATACGGAGGGGAATACGGACCACAATTGCCTCGTCTTCCTCCTCATATTTGTGGTTATCCCTCTGGCCCTGCTGGCGTGGTTTGCGTCACTCATGTGCGCCACGCTCGACATCAATGTGGTCTGGTCATCAGACCGGTCCGTCAAGGCGGTCCACTACACCACCTCCTGCGGACCAACGACTTCGAACAATTACAACGTTGCTGTTCTTAAGCCGCTAGGAAGTGTACGTGTCCTCCACAACAGCGATGATGTCTTCAGCGCAGAACGAGCACCTGACGTCCGTGCTGTCTGGCGAGGGCCCGACACCCTTGTCGTCAGCTACGACACAACGGGCGTCGATGCGCGGACTCGGAGCTTTGCGAACGGCGTCCACATCGTGTTCGAGCACAGGGAGCGTGTTCCTAGACCTTTCAGACCACCGGTTGCAGAGTAGGATTCCCAACGCTTTTTGAACACATCTCGACGTGGATGAACGCGGCGTCCAGAAACGAAGCAGGTGCAAGGTCCTAGGCCGTAGCGACCTGTGACCTTGCACCTGTGGCTCTGGACGATTGTCGCGCGCGTGAACGCGCTAGCGACGTCTAGCGCGGATCGATCTCGGAGACGTGCAGCGTGGCGCTTTGCATCTCGTCGCCGTAGGTGCCGATCCAGATGTTGTAGAGCCCGTCCGGCGCGTTCGGGATGACGAGGATCGGGTCGCTGTTGCCGAACGAGTCGTCGTCGCAGACCCACGAGGCGTCGGGCTTGCTGACGAGCAGCGTCACGTCGCCCTCGGACTCGACGTAGATGTAGAGCGGGCTATCGCCCGAGGTGGAGTAGTAGAGGTCCACGTCAGGAGCTTCGGCCACGAAGCCGTACGTGCAGGCCCCTTTGTTGACCTCGATAGAGCCGCCTGCGGTGAGCGACGTCGAGTTGGGGTCGGGCTGGAAGCCCTCTTCAAGCTGAAGGTCGCCGTAGGTGGGTGAGCCACCTACGTCTTGGGCCTGCAGCGTGGTGGGGACGAGAAGGAGCGCAAGGGCTAGAAGGAGGAGTCGGGGCATGTCGAAGGGGGAGAGGGATAAACGACGAAGAGCGGGCAGACGCGCCCGCTCGCAGGGCGCAAGATACCGTGCCCCCGCTCAGCGGTTTTCGGGCTCCGTATGACGCGCGTCCGGCTCCACACGTCGCGCAATTGGAAACCCCCCTCCTTCGACACAAAAGCGAGGCTCCGAGTTGCCAAATCCGCCTCCAGACTTTTGAGCTTGTCATGCTGAATTTTGGTCGTGTGCACCACCTCCCGCGAAGCAACGACCTCGAACGAGCACAACGACGCTGTTCCCAAACCGCTCGGGCGTGTGCCCCCGACACAACCGCGACGATGTCTTCAGCGCAGAACGGGTGACATCCGTGCCGCCTGGCGAGGCTCGGACACGTTCGTCGTCCGCTACGACACAACGGGCATTGACGTGTAGACTCGGAGCCTTGCCAGTGGCGTCCGTATCGTGTTCGAGCACAAGGAGCATAGTCCCGCCCCCTTGTGCATCTGGGCGCGCGCTCGGGCAGGAATCTGTGACCAAGAACAACGACCCGTTTCCGGCCGCTGGGCAGAGGTTTCGACGATGGCTTCCGTCCCGGAAGCGCCCGAAAGCGCTCCCGTTCACACAAACCCCACACTTGGAGTGTGGAACATCCGCGTCCGCCGCCCTATTCTGAGGCCACATCCATTCGTGTTGCCCGTGCGCCTCGCTGACTTCCACATCGCTCCTGCTCCCATCGCCATGGCGATGAAAGGAATGATTATGTGTTGCAAGCCGAGAGGCCTGGAGGGCACGCGTGGATCCGGCGGGTAAGACTCCCGCCACCGAACTGATCTGCAAACCCTCTGGGCCGCCCGCCCGGAGGGTTTTCTCGTTTCTGCACCTCCGGCCCGCCCTTCACCGCGCCCCGCGCCAACCCGTCCTATCGCCATGAGCACCCCCGACGCCCTTCGCTTCGAAACCCTGCAGCTCCACGCAGGGCAGCAGCCCGACAGCGCCACCAACAGCCGCGCTGTCCCGATCTACCAGACCACCTCCTACACCTTCGACGACACCGGGCACGCCGCGCGGCTCTTCGGGCTCCAGGAGTTCGGCAACATCTACACGCGGATTATGAACCCGACGACCGACGTCTTCGAGCAGCGCATCGCGGCGCTCGAAGGCGGGGCGGCAGCGGTCGCCACGGCGTCAGGACAGTCCGCGCACCTCGTCACGTTCACCACGCTCGCCGAGGCCGGCGACAACATCGTTTCCAGCAGCAAGCTCTACGGCGGGACCTACAACCTCCTCAAGGTCGCGCTCAAGCGCCTCGGCATCGAGACGCGCTTCGTCGAGACCGACGACCCAGCCGACTTCGCCGCGCAGATCGACGACCGCACGAAGGCCGTCTTCTTCGAGACGCTCGGCAACCCGCGCCTCAACGTGCCCGACTTCGAAGGCATCGTGGCCGTCGCGCACGATGCGGGCGTACCGGTGGTCGTGGACAACACCTTCGGCGCGGGCGGCTACTACTTCCGCCCCATCGAGCACGGCGTGGACATCGTGACGCACTCGGCAACGAAGTGGATCGGCGGGCACGGCACCTCCATCGGCGGCGTGATCGTGGACTCCGGCAACTTCGACTGGCGCAACGGCCGCTTCCCCAACTTTACCGAGCCGAGCGAGGGCTACCACGGCCTCCGCTTCACGGACGTGTTCAACCCGGAGAGCGACCTCGGCAACGTGGCGTTCGCGATCCGCGCCCGCGTCGAGGGGCTGCGCGACCTCGGGGCGGCGCTCTCGCCCTTCAACGCGTTCCTGCTGCTGCAGGGGCTGGAGACGCTCTCGCTGCGCGCCGAGCGCCACGCCGAGAACGCCCTCGCGCTCGCCCGCTGGCTGGAGGCGCACGACGCTGTCGAGTGGGTGTGGTACCCGGGGCTGGAGTCGCACGCCTACCACGAGGCGGCGAAGCAGTACCTCCCACGTGGCTTCGGGGCCGTCCTCAACTTCGGCATCCGCGGCGGCAAGGAGGCCGGGCAGCAGTTCATCGAAAGCCTGAACCTCGCGAGCCACCTCGCCAACGTCGGCGACGCGAAGACGCTCGTGATCCACCCGGCATCAACCACGCACCAGCAGCTTTCGGAAGCCGAGCAGCAGGCCAGCGGCGTGCGCCCCGAGCTCATCCGCGTGTCCGTCGGCATCGAGCACATCGACGACCTCACGGCTGACTTCGCGCAGGCCTTCGAGACGCTGCTCGTCGAAGCCTAGCGGCTTCGGTATGGACGTGTGAAGGTGGGGACGTGTGCACGTGTCGCCACGCCCCACCTTCTCGTCCCGTCCCGCACGTTCACACCTTCATACCTCCACACGTTCACACCCCAACCGGCCCGGATGGCGAAGTGGCAACGCGGCGGTCTGCAAAACCGCTATCCGCGGGTTCGAATCCCGCTCCGGGCTCGCTTCACGTTCACACATCCATACGTCCACACCTGTACACCCGAAGGATGAACGACGGCATCACTACCCACCGGCTCGCGGAGCCGTTCACCACCGAGGGCGGCTTCACATTCGAGGCCCCCGAAGTCGCCTACAAAACCTGGGGGACGCTGAGCCCCGCCGCCGACAACGCGGTGCTGATCTGCCACGCGCTCACCGGCCATGCGGCGGCGGACGAGTGGATGGGCGACCTCCTCGGCGAGGGCAAGCTCTTCGACCCGGCGCGGCACTTCATCATCGCGACGAATGCGCTCGGGTCGTGCTACGGCACCACGGGGCCGCGCAGCCGCAACCCGGTCACGGGCGAGCCTTACGGTGGCGCGTTCCCGCACGTCACCATCCGCGACATGGTGCGGCTGCAACGGCGCTTGCTGGACGACCTCGGCGTGCGGCGCCTCGCGCTCGTCCTCGGCGGCTCGATGGGCGGCATGCAGGCGCTCGAATGGGCCGCGATGGACGCGCTTGGGGAGGGCGAGTTCGAAGGCGGCGGCCCCGACGGACAGCCCTTCGTTGGGCGTCTCGCCGTGCTGGCAGCCGGAGCCGCGCACACGGCATGGCAGATCGGCATTTCGGAAGCGCAGCGCTCGGCGATCACGGCCGACCCCCGTTGGCGCGGCGGCTTCTACCCGACCTACGACCCGCCCCGCGCGGGCCTCGCCGCCGCCCGCCAGATGGCGATGATGACCTACCGTAGCCCGATGCTCTTCGCCGAGCGCTTCGCCCGCACGCAGCGCGGCGACGGCACGTTCGAGATCGCGTCCTACCTCCAGCACCAGGGCGAGAAGCTCGTCCAGCGCTTCGACGCCGTCACCTACGTCCGCCTCACCGAGGCGATGGACAGCCACGACGTCGCCCGCGCCCGTGCTGCCGACGTGCTCAACCGGGTCACGATCCCGGCCGTCGTCGTCGGCATCACATCGGATGTCCTCTACCCGCCGCACGAGCAACAGGCGCTCGCCGCCGCGCTGCCCCATGGCACGTACGTGGAGCTCGACTCGCCCTTCGGCCACGACGCCTTCCTCGTCGACTTCGAGAAGCTCGACGTGCTCCTGCGCCCGTTCGTCCACGCGGCTGTGCCCGATCCGGTCACGCCGGGAAAGACCGCCCCGCTCGCCCGCCGCGCGGCTGACCGTGCTGCCCTCGCCTAGGCCCGCGATGCGCTATCTCACGCTGAACCAGGTTCGAAGTCAGCTAGCGGGCAGGCGGACGGTTGAGCAACTGCTCCCGTCCCGCGCCGGTGGCGTCGCCTACGTTTCGGTCTACCGAGACCGGCGAGGCCGCTTCACCGTCTGGCATGCCGAATGTGAGGACGTAGGCAACGCTGACGTCGTGGACCTCTACGCCTTTCCTAGTCTCGGCCCAGAGGCGCAAGAAGGCCAAAGCACCTCGTTCGAATCGGCAGACGCGGCCCTGGCTCATAGCCACTGTAGCCTCGGTGCAAGCCCGGACGGCTGGCTCGGACATGGGATGATTCAGGACGTCTACGCAGGGCGAAAACGGAAACAGACCCAGGCTAAACACGCCTAGCTCTGCCCTTTTGGCGCGTCGCCGCGCCTACCGTTTCCCGTTCCCGCTTTCGATGCTGTCCGATGTCCACGCTCCCATCCATCGCCCCCCATCCTGCTCCTTTCGCGCCCGCTCTCGACCCGTCGGTTGTCGTCGAGCGCGAACCCTGGTGGCACACCCGCCGCGCTGACCTCCTCGCGCTCGCCGACCAGGGTACCGCGCGCTACGTCTACCACCTCTCCACGGCCCGCGCCGCCGCTTGTCGCCTCCGCGCGCTTACGCCCGTCGATCGGGTGCTCTACGCCGTGAAGGCCAACCCGCACCCGGACCTCCTGCGGCTCTTCCACGCTGAGGGCCTCGGCTTCGAGTGCGTCTCGCCCGGCGAGGTTCGCCACGTCCTGAGCGTGCTGCCCGACCTCGACCCGGCGGCGGTCCTCTTCACGCCCAACTTCGCGCCGCGCTCGGAATACGCCTGGGCCTACGATGTGGGCGTCCGCGTGACGCTCGACAACGCCTACGGTCTCGTCCACTGGCCCGAGGTCTTCGCCGGGCGCGACCTCATCGTGCGCGTCGATCCGGGCGAGGGCTATGGGCATCACGAGCACGTCCGCACGGCCGGGCGTGCGTCGAAGTTCGGCATCGCGCCGGAGGACCTACCCGAGGTAGCCGACCGCGTCCGCGACCTTGGCGCGCGCGTCGTGGGGCTGCACGCGCACGTCGGGAGCGGGATTGCCGAGACGCACGTGTGGGCTGAGACGGCCGCGGCGCTCGCCCGCTACGCTACGCTCTTCCCCGACGCGGCGGTGCTCGACCTCGGCGGTGGCCTCCCCGTCCCCGACGATCCCGGAGCCGCGCGCTTCGACGTGGATGCGGCCGCCACCCACCTGGCTACGTTCCAGCAGACTCATTCGCGCTTCGGGCTGTGGCTGGAGCCGGGCCGCTACCTCGCCGCCGAGGCGGGCGTGCTGCTCGCACGCGTGACGTAGCTCAAGGCGAAGGGCGACGCGGTCTACGTCGGCGTGGACGCGGGCATGCACACGCTCATCCGCCCCGCGCTCTACGGCGCGCGCCACGAGATCGTCAACCTGACGCGCCTCGACGCGCCCGCCACCATCACCGCCGAGATCGTCGGCCCGATCTGCGAGTCTGGCGACGTGCTCGGCCGCGCCCGTCGGCTCCCCGAGACACAGGAGGGCGACGTGCTCCTCATCGCCAACGCCGGGGCCTACGGGCAGGCGATGGCTTCGCGCTACAACCTCCGCGAACTGGCCGCCGAGTCGGTGCTGGGATAGCGCGTCCCGTCCGCGCGCCGTATCCGACGACGTTCGCGGGGTGGGTGCACACGTCTGAGGGAGCAAGCCCCCTCGTTTCTGCTCCGTTCAGCGGTTGGAGAGATTGGGTACGGTCCCACGTGCACCGCACCCCTATCATGCCCGACACGTTGCCCCTACGCTGTGTTGTCTGCGCCTCCCATGCCCGCGACCGCTGCCCCTAGTCCGTCTGCTGTCAGGACCGCTGAAGCCTGGTGGCATGCCCGCCGCGACGAACTCCTCACGCTCGCCACGGAGGCGACGCCGCACTACGTCTACGACATGGCAACCGCGCAGGCTGCGGCCGAACGGCTGCGGAGCCTCGCGCCCATCGCGCGGGTGTTCTACGCGGTCAAGGCGAACCCGCACCCGGCGCTGCTGCGCACGTTCCACGACGCCGGGCTCGGCTTCGAGTGCGTCTCGCCCGGCGAGATCGCCCAGGTCTTCGACACGGTCCCCGACCTCGACCCCGCGCGCGTCCTCTTCACGCCCAACTTCGCGCCGCGCGCAGACTACGACGACACCTTCGCACATGGCGTCCGCGTGACGCTCGACAACGCCTACGGCCTCGACGCCTGGCCCGAGACGTTCGCGGACCGCGACCTCTTCCTGCGCATCGACCCCGGCGAGGGCTATGGGCACCACGCGCACGTCCGCACGGCGGGCGTGACCTCGAAGTTTGGCATCGCGCCGGAGGACCTGCCACGCGCAGCAGCCCGCGCCCGCGAGATCGGAGCGCGCATCGTGGGGCTCCACGCGCACGTCGGCAGCGGCGTGGACCACCCGACGGCGTGGATCGAAACGGCAGAGACGATGGCGCGCATCGCCGACCTCTTTCCGGAGGTCCGCGTGTTCGACCTGGGCGGCGGACTGCCCGTCCCGAGCCGTCCTGGCGCTCCCGGCTTCGACGTGAACGAGGCGGCGGCCCTACTCCAGCCGTTCCACGACGCGCACCCCGAGATCGAGCTGTGGCTGGAGCCGGGGCGCTACCTCGCTGCCGAGGCGGGCGTGCTGCTCGCCCGCGTGACGCAACTGAAAAGCAAGGGCGAGGTCACGTACGTCGGCGTCGATGCGGGCATGCACACGCTGCTGCGCCCGGCGCTCTACGGGGCCTACCACGCGGTCGTGAACCTCACGCGGCTGGGCGCGCCTACGGCGATCACCGCCGAGGTCGTCGGGCCGATCTGCGAGACGGGCGACGTGCTCGCCCGCGCCCGTGCGCTGCCGGAGACGCAGGAGGGCGATGTCCTCCTCATCGCCACGGCTGGAGCCTACGGGCAGGCGATGGCTTCACGCTATAACCTCCGCGAACCGGCCCGCGAGACGGTACTATGAGGCACCACTGAAGCCTCTACGCTCCGCGCGTCTACGCCATGCTGTTCCGTACCCCCGCCCACGCTGCGACCGCGTTCGTTCTCGGGACGCTCGCCATCGTCACCACGGCGCTCGTGCTGAGCGCGCGGCTCGCGAGCCTCGACAACCCCGAGGCGCTGGCGGTCGGCATCGCGCTCGACCTCGTGGTGCTGGTGCCGACGCTGTTCTACGTCCTCGTGGCGCGTCCGCGCGGCTGGTCGGCCACGGCCGTGCTGCCGGTGGTGCTGCTGGGTGCCGTTCTCGCGGGGGCCGTGCTGCCGGACGCGTTCGCGAAGGTGCTCCGTCCCGTCTACATCGCCATCCCGCTGGTGGAGGGTGCCCTGGCTGTCGTGATACTGGCGCGGATAGGACGGATCGTGCGGACCTATCGGGCACAGCCTCCTGGCGACGTGCTGGCGCGGCTGCGGGCCGCCCTCCGGTCGATACTGCCGCGAGGCGCTGCCGAAGCCGTGGCCTACGAGGCGACGCTGTTCCGGTATGCGCTCGGCCCCACGGTACCGGCTCCTGCCAGCAGTGACACCAGCACCCCCTTTTCGAGCCACCGGACGAGCAGCTATCGCTTCCTCCTCATCGCCGGGCTGATCGGCGGGAGCGTCGAACTCATCGGCGTCCACTTCTTGCTGCTGCACCTCGCACCCGGCTGGGCCTGGCTGCACCTCCTCGTTTCGGCGTACGCACTCGTGTGGCTCATCGGCGACTACCGGGCCTTGCGCCAGCGCCCCACGACTCTGACGCCCGACGCCGTGCGCGTGAACGCGGGCCTGCGCTGGAGCGCCGAGGTGCCGCTCACGCAGATCGCCGAGGTGCGGCGCATCACGAAGGCCAGCGCGCTCGCCGATGCGGAGGGCTACCTCAGCCTCGGCGGCGTGGACACCCCGCAGTTGCTCCTCGTGCTCCGCGCACCGGTCGAGGTCGTCGGGCCGTACGGCATCCGCAAGGACGCGTCGCTGCTCGGCGTCCGCATCGATGAGCCCGAGGCATTCGCGCAGGCCGTGCAGATACGCAACGCAGGTGCCTGACGCGCGTCCAACCCACTGACGTAAGGATGGTCCAGGGGCTGTTGCTTGCGGGCTCTCGAAGGTGTGTGGTTTGGCGGGGTGGCTACCCAGACCTTCCACCTTGAACGTTGCACCTTTCACCCACGTCTACACAAACGCACTCTCGCCCGTGATGGCGCGGCCGACGATGAGGCTGTTGATCTCGCGGGTGCCCTCGTACGAGTAGATCGCCTCGCAGTCGGCGACGAAGCGGCCGACGTGGTGCTCCAGCAGGATGCCGTTGCCGCCGAGGAGCTCGCGCGCCCAGCCGACCGTCTCGCGGCACTTGACGGTGCAGAACGCCTTCGCGAGCGAGGCCTGCTCGTTGTTCATCTGTCCGGCCTCCTGGAGCTGCGTCAGGCGCATCGCGAGGCAGCCTGCGGCGGTCACGTTGCCGAGCATCCGCACGAGGAGGTCCTGGACGAGCTGGAAGCCCGCGATGGGGCGGCCAAACTGCTGGCGCTGCTTCGCGTAGTCGAGCGCGAGTTGGTAGGCCCCCGCCGCGCAGCCGACGGCCTGCCAGGCAACGCCCACGCGCGTCATCTTGAGCACGCGCGCCGTGTCGCGGAAGCTGTTGGCACCCTCCAGTTTCGCATCAGCCGGGATGCGGCAATCGTCCATCGTGAGGATGGCGTTCTGCACCACGCGCAGCGCCATCTTGTTCTCCATCTTCTCTGCCGAGAAGCCCGGCGCGTCGGCCTCGACGAGGAAGCCCTTGATCTGGTTGTCGGCCTCGTCGCGCGCCCAGACGATGTTCACGTCGGCGAAGGTGCCGTTGCCGATCCACTTCTTCTGGCCGTTGAGCACCCACCTATCCCCGTCGCGGCGGGCGGTGGTGCGCATCTCGCGCGAGATCGCGCTGCCCACGTGGGGCTCCGTCAGCCCGAACGAGCCGATCTTGCCGAGCGTCTGCATCGCGGGGAGCCAGCGCTCCTTCTGCGCGTCCGAGCCGAGGAGGTAGACCGAGCCCATCGCGAGGCCGCTCTGGACGCCGAAGAAGGTGCCCATCGAGGGGTCGTACTCCGAGATCGTCCGCTCGACGAGCCCGTTGAGGACCTTCGAGCCGCCTAGGCAGCCGTAGCCGTCGTAGGGGAGCCCGAAGATGCCCGTCTCGGCGAACGCCGGGAGGAGGTCGTGCGGAAAGGACGCCCGCATCCAGTGGTTGTTGATGACGGGGACGACCTGCGTTTCCATAAACGCTCGCACGCGGTCCACGACGGCGCGCTCCTCGTCGGTGAGGAGGGCTTCGAGGACGTAGAAGTCGGCATCGGAGCCAGGCAGGGCGGCGGCGTGGCCGTTCGGAGAGCCGTTGAGGGTCGCAGTAGACATGGGACGCAGGGGAACGGTGTTAAGTGGCTGAGCCCCGCTCCCACGCGGAAGCGCTTCGGCGGGATCCGCGAACGCGGTTTGCGATTGCTCGTATCACCGGCCACCTTTAGCCTGTCACTCTTTGCCAAGCCATGCGGCGAAGGCGTCGCGGTCCATTGCATTGAGGCATTGCCTGGCCGTGAGCCCGCCCTTGCGCGCGACGGCGACGCCCCACTGGATGAGGTCAAGCTGGTCGATCGCGTGGGCATCGGGGTTGATAGCGATGGGGACGCCCGCGTCGGTGGCGGCACGGACATAGCGCCAGTCGAGGTCGAGCCGATACGGGTTGGCGTTGAGTTCGAGCGCGACCCCGTGCGCCGCGCAGGCTTCGATGACGGCAGCGTGGTCGAGCGGGTAGCCCTCGCGGCGCAGCAGCAGGCGGCCCGTCGGGTGGCCGAGGATGTGGACGTGCGGGTGCGACACGGTGCGGACGATCCGCGCGGTTGCCTCCGCCTCGGTCATGGCGAAGTGCGTGTGGACGCTCGCCACGACGAGGTCGAGCTCGGCGAGCACCTCGTCGGGGTAGTCGAGGCTGCCGTCTTTGAGGATGTCCACCTCCGAGCCTGCGAAGACGCGGAAGTCGATGCCGTCGGCTTCATACTGCGCGTTGAGCGCGCGCACCTCGGCGATCTGCTCGCGCAGGCGTTCGATGGAGAGGCCGTTCGCCACCTTGAGCGAGCGGCTGTGGTCGCAGATGCCGAAGTAGGTCAGCCCGCGCGCCCGCGCCGCCTCGGCCATCTCCTTCAGGGAGTGCGCGCCGTCGCTGTAGGTCGAGTGGTTGTGCAGCGACCCACGCAGGTCGGCCAGGGTGATCAGGTCGGGCAACGCGCCCTCAGAGGCCCGCGTGAGCTCGTCGGTACCCTCGCGCAGCTCGGGCGGGACGAACGCCAGCCCCGCACGCTCGTAGATCGCGGCTTCCGTCTCCGCATAGGCGGGAGTCCCGTGTGCTTCGATGAAGGCCGCGACGTGCTCGGGGCTACCTGTGCGCTCCCATAGCTCACGGGCGAAGCGTTCCGGCTCGGTGTGGTAGACGAGAAGCGGCAGGCTATCCGGCAGGGCCCCCTCGAAGAACGCAGCATCGGTTTGTGCGCCTGTACATCCGTGGGCCTCCAGCACGGCACGGACGGCGTCGGCGTCGCCTGCGGTGACGAGCTCGACGGTACCGATGGTTTCGAGCGCGCGGCGGAGCGCGCCCGCAGGCTCCACCGCAACCACGCCGTTGGCTCCGCGCAGAGCTGCGAGCAGGGGCGTCACGTCCGCCTGCGCCGTCGCGTGGTGCCGCTGCCCCTGGTAGGTCCGCACGGTTTCGATCTGCGCCAGGATGGTCGCCTGCGTCTTCGCACCGAAGCCGTCGAGGGCGGCGATGCGCCCGGCGACGGCGGCGGCTTCGAGGTCGTCGAGCGAGGTCACGCCGAGGTCCTGCCAGAGGCGGCGCACCTTCTTCGGGCCGAGGCCCTTCACCCGGAGCACGTCCGGCAGCTCCGGAGGCAGCGCCGCGAGCAGTTCATCGCGGGTGGCGAGCGCCCCCGTCTCCACGAGTTCGCGCACGTCGCCCGCGATGGACTTGCCGATGCCACGCACCGCCGTCAACTCGGCGCGGGTCATGTCGGCAGCGGGTTCCTCCATGCGTTCGAGGGTGCGGGCAGCAGAGGTGAAAGCGCGCGCGCGGAACGGGTTGCCACCGGTCAGTTCGATCAGCGCGGCGGTGTCCTTGAGCGGGCGGGCGAGGGCTTTGTTGGTCACGTCGGGAGAGGCCGTAGGCGGAGGGAAGAGAAGCGGAAGGAGGAGTGATGTGCGTGTATAATCTCGCGCATGCGCAGCCCTTCCGGCGTCGCGTGTTCTCCTCCACGTATCCTACTGCTCCATGCCGACCCGACTCCTGCTGTCTCTCCTGATCGCCCTCGTGGCCGGGAACGTCCTGGCACAGCCTCGCGTCCAGGCCGACCCGTATCTCGGTCTACCGGAGGCCTTCGTGTTCGACGGGTTTGCCTACGACCGTGCCGAGCGTGCACCGGGCGGCCTGTTCGGAGCCAACCCGTGGTGCCGCCGCGTCGACGAAGCCATGGAGAGCCTCCGTCCGACGACAGCCTGCGCACCTGAAGAGACAGACACGCTGCGCTTCTGGTACGAGTGGCGCTACGACGAGCCGAGCTGGCTCCAGAAGCGAGGACAGATCGTGGAGGTCACGCCTGCGTCCGTGCTGCGCCTGGGCTTCGAGGACCTCTCCTATCCCGACCCCGAGACCGGACGCCTCCCCCACCCTGCGCAGATCCAGTCGAGCCTGACCGCGACGACTGGCGTGTGGGCCGCCCGCGTCAACTTCTCCGACCTAGAGGCCGCACTTGGCATCACCCAAGCCTTCTGGACAATAACGCACTGGAGCGTCGTCACCAACGGCTATTTCGTCGAGGGCGACTCGTCTCGCCCCTGGTGCGCCACGCCTGGCACGACGTGCCTCGGCCCGTTCCCGAACGGAGACCGCCGCTTCTACCGACTCGCCTGGGGCGAACTCGACTTCGAGTGGCAGAACCATTTCAACTGCCACGTCAACCGCTTTCCGTGTCGCAGAGGCGGAGGGCCTGGCCCCATCCCCTATCTCTCGACAGGTCTCTACGAGGGACGCAATGACCACGACGCCTATTTCCAGGCACACGTCTTCCCCTACAATGTCATACCGCCTGCTGCCAGTTGGGGCATAGGCCAGGTTGGCACGAGCACCCCCATGCATGCAGGGGGGCACGGCGCAGCAGACCCGGTCGGGTGGTACCAATGCCGCTACGCGCTTCCAGGCCCGGATCCCACCGACATCACCGACCCCGAGGTCGTGCGTGTAGGCGACGTGGAGACCTGCGCATCCTTGCTGTCTGGCTCGCTGACGGCCCCCGCAGGCGACTCCTTCGATGCTCTCAACGACGGTGTCTATGCCATGCTCGTCGTGCGCAGCGACGGCGAGTTCGTGCGGTTCTCAGTGGTAGGCAGCGGATGGGACGACCACGAGCCCGGCGGGGGTGGCGGATGGTTCGCAATGGAGTCGCCCTGGCTTCCAGGCACGGCCCCCACTCAGGCAATGATGACCGTCTTCGACACCCAGGTTACGACGCCGGGCGATCCAACGCAGCCCTCCGTGATGGAGGTGGACTGGTTCTACTATACGCCCGAGTTCGACCGGCCTTCCAGCCACATCCTCCGTGACGTGCGCGCGCTCGAAGTCGCCAACCCCGGCCAGCGGTACGCAGTCCTCCCTGCGGCTGGCCGGCCCACCGATCCCCGCCTTAGAGTCATTGATGTAGCGTATCTGGAACAACGCGATCAGCCAGAGGTGGCCTGGGTACGCCCGCTCCCTGAGCCGCTGCGCTCGGGTCCCACAGAGGTAGTGATCACCGCCGAGGACGGATTCCTCAACTACCTGGTCGAGTTCAGGCACACGACGACTCGGCGTACAGGCGATGGCGGCCTCGCGACGCACACAACCGCGTGGACCCGCACGGAGCAAGGCTACCGCTATACCCTCGACGTCCCGGACGACGCCACCGAGGTGGTCGTCGAGGGGCGCGTCACGCCGCTGTTATGGCGGCAATGCCGGGACGACTGCGCCCGAGGCGACTACGAGACACCCGCCCAGCCCTACCAGGAGCCCGACCAGGGCGGCGATGGCGTGGCCGACCGGTGGTTCGAGCTGCTGACGCCGAGCGTCGCCCGCACGCAGGCGAGGCGGTGACTCACCGACCGTAGTCGCCGCTGCGCACGAAGTTTTGACCATTCGCAGGAATGGCCGAGAGGACGCGTTGGGGACAGAGTAGTTTGCGCCGCATTAACCAACCTGTCCTGCTTCTATGCGCGTTCGCTTTCCGCTTGCCCTCGCCGCGCTCCTGGCGCTCGCCCTGCCCCTCGCAGGCTGCGACTCCGACGGCGACGACGACCCGATGGTGCCCGACTTCGACCCCGCCACGGTCGACTACGACACGATCACGTCGCTCTCCTACGCCGAGTTCGTCCAGCCGCTCCTCGCCGCGCGCGACGTGTTCGACGGGGCTCCCACCGACTTCGACGCGCTCTTCGCCAGCGACGCGGGCGCGTTCCTGATCCCGTTCGACGCCGACGGTTCGATCCTCTTCCGGGTGATCGACGCCGGGGCGAGCGTGGACGGTCTCAACACCGGTGCGCTCGAGGCGGACGAGGTCGCCTACCTCCGCCGCTGGGTTGACGACGGCGCGCGCGGGCCGGACGGCCAGACGCCGTACGCCGACGTGCGCGAGTACGCCCTCGTCTGCAACCAGCTCGACGCCAAGGTGTCCGTCATCGATATCCGCCGGGGGCGCGTGATTCGCACGCTCGACCTCACGGACCTCGGCCTCGACCCGCAGGCTGCGCCGCACGACGTGGAGTCGGAGCCGGACGGAAGCGCCTGGTACGTGGCGCTCATCAACGAGAACAGCGTGGTCAAATTCTCCACGGACCTCGACGCGATCGGACAGGGCAGCCCAGCGCTCCTGGACCAGACGCCCGGGCCTGCCAACGCGTTCACGAAACCGGGCATGCTGACCCTGGGTATGGACGGGACCGCCACCGAGGGGCTGCTCTTCGCCGGCCGGTCGTTCTCCGACATGACGGGCAGCGACAGCTTTGCCATCATCGAGCGCGCCACGATGGAGTACGACGAGGAGGGCGTTGTCCCGTACACGCGCCCGCATGCCATCGCGCAAGTCGGTGACTTTGTGCTCTCGGCATCGTTGAGCGAGAACACCGTGGCCAGCATTGACATCGTCGATAGCATGACGCCCACGCCGACGCTCGCCGACGTACTGACGCTCGGGAGCGGCCCCGACGAGTTGGTGATGTTCGACGTGCGGCCCGACGGCCAGGAGGCGGTGCTGACTTCGGCGCAGTCCAGCGAGGTGTTCTTGCTCGACGTCTCCGACCCGACCAACCTGGGCATCGATGCGATCGTGCCGGTCGGCGCAGGGCCGTGGCACCCCACCTACAGCCCCGACAGCGGGACGCTCTACGTCCCCAACCGGGATGCGAACTCGATCAGCGTAATCGATGTGGCGACACAGACTGTCACGAAGACAATCACCGACCCGGCGCTCGCGCAGCCCCACGGCTCGGCGATCACCGCCGACGGGCGCTTCCTCGTCGTGTCGAGCCGCAACACGATGGGCGGCTATACGCCCGAATTCCCCTTCCCGAAGTCTACGACCGCCGCGCCCGAGACAGATGCCGAGGGCCGCGTGATGGCCAGTAGCACCGACCTGTGCGGCGTCAGCGCTGCAGAGGCGGCTCGCAGTTCGGTGGCAGGCTCGCCCGGCACCGTCGTCATCGTCGACACGCAGACGAACGCCGTCGTCCACGTCATCGAGATCGGCCGCTTCGCCTCGGGCGTGGAAGTCGTCAACCGGTAGCGCTGCTGGCCCTCGTTGGGCTTTTCACGGCCTCCTCCTGGTTTTCGGGGGGAGGCCGTTTTATCGTAGGGGACCTTCGGTCTTGACCGCCCTGCCGTGTCCCGCCTTGCTGCCCTGGCTCGCCTCGCGCTGGTGCTGTGCCTCGTCGCCAGCACGCAGAGCTTGCTCGTGATCCAGGGCATCTTCGCGCTGCGGCAGGACGCGATCGCGGAGCGGCTCTGCGAGAACCGCAACCGCCCGGAGCTGAACTGCGATGGGGTGTGCTACCTCACCAAGCAGTTGAAGGAGCGGCAAGACCGTGAGCGGGAGCAGAACAAGGCCGTCCTCGAACTCGCCCTCACGTTCCAGCTGCAGGTCGCCGAGGGCGTCGCGCTGGACCTGCCCGACGACGGCGTCCAGGCCACGTACGGCGGGACGGCGCTGCTCGGCTGGGCGGCGGGCGTGCCTGACGAGGTGTTCATCCCTCCACGGAGGAGCGGCTGGGCTTGAACGTGATGCGACGCAGACACCCCCTGTCCTGCGTCGTCTCCGCTCGCAGGGGCTCGCTCCACTCCTCGAACTGTCCCCCTCACGTATGAGAGGGACAGCTTTTCGGCTTCCCCGACGCTTGCGGCGGGGAGAGAAACGCAAGGGGTGGGAGCCGTCCGCGCAGCACAGGCCCACCGACAGGATTCCTGCGCTCTGGCATCGGGTCAGGGCGTCCCTATCGCCTCGCACCGCGTCTCGCAGGCCGACCTGCGTGCTGGTGCTCGATCCCTCTGGCTATGCTCCGTACGCTCCTCTGCAGCGCGCTGCTCTGCGCCGTCGCCCTTCCTGTTTCCGCTCAAACGCCCTGGACCTCGCACCGCCCCGACGGCCACGCGCCCATCGGGGTGATGGGCGACCACACTCACTCAGCGGGCGAGTTCATGGTGTCCTACCGCTTCATGGCGATGGCCATGGCGGGCAACCGCGACGGCACCGACGCCCTCTCCGATGCTGACGTAGTCGATCCCGACGGGTCCAACTTCGTGATCGCGCCCACCGAGATGCCGATGCAGATGCACATGCTCGGCGTCATGGTCGCGCCAACGGACCGCATCACGCTCATGGCGATGGTGCCCCTCGTCACGATGTCGATGGACCACCTCACGCGCATGGGCGGCACGTTCACCACCGAGGCGGGCGGCCTGGGCGATATCGGCCTCGCGGCGCTCGTGGTGCTCGCGCGGCCCGAGCGGCAGCGCCTCCACGCCAACCTCGGCATCCGCCTACCGACGGGCTCGGTCGAGGAGCAGGACGTCACGCCCGCGAGCGCGCCGGGCGAGACGACGCTGCCCTACCCGATGCAGACGGGCTCGGGGACGATCGACCTCCAGCCGGGTCTGACCTACCTCGGCCAGACCGACCGGCTCTCGTGGGGCGCGCAAGCCCTCGGCACGATCCGCCTCGGCGAGAACGGCAGCGACTACCGCTTCGGCA
>JBCCRG010000010.1:0-19429 GCA_039208155.1 Bacteroidota bacterium
CGAGCGCCCGACGGTCTGCAACTTCATCCACCTCCCCGTCCAGCACGGCAACACCGATGTGCTCCGGCGGATGCGGCGGACCTACACGCGCGAGCAGTACCTCACCCTCATCGAGCGCGCCTGCACCATTGTCCCGGACATCGCTTTCTCCACCGACATCATCGCGGGCTTCTGCGACGAGACGGACGCCGAGCACGCCGACACGCTCTCGCTCATGGAGGCGGTGCGCTACGACCACGCGTTCATGTTCGCCTATTCCGAGCGGCCCGACACCTACGCCGCGCGGAAGTACGTGGACAACATCCCCGAAGCCATCAAGAAGGCCCGCCTGAGCGAGATCATCGCGTTGCAGGGCACGCACAGCCGCGCGCTCAACGAGCGCCGCGTCGGCCGCCGTGAGGTGCTCCTCGTCGAAGGCACCTCGCGCCGCTCGGACGAGCAGCTACGCGGGCGCACCGACTCGAACCACATGGTCGTCTTCGATCGCCCCGACGGCATCCAGAAGGGCGACTACGTGGCCGTTGAGATCACCGGCTGCACCTCCGCCACGCTCTTCGGCGACTACCTCGGTGCAACGATGCTCGCGGAGGGCGTTCCTGTGGTGACGGCATAGCAAATCTGCGCCTGCTTTCGTGAAAGCCATCTTCCTGCTTCTGCTGTTTGGCGGCACTTCTGTGTGCGCGGCGCAGCACGAAGCGTATCGCGAGACGGCCCGGGACGTTTTTCTGCGCGCTACCGCCGGAGAGGCCATGAGCGACTCGTTGCTGGCGGCGTCCTACCCGCAGTCAGCAGAGGAGTATCGCGTCTTCCGGGACGTTATGCGCGAGGTCCCGAGCGTCACTGGAAGGGACAGCCTCGTTACGGCACGCATTCAGTCAGGGAGCATCGTAGTGCTACGCGCGCACCTCCGCTACGCCAGATTTATCGAAGGAGATGAGGCGATGTGGTACGTCGAGGAGTTCGATCCAATGATTCACCCCGTGCCCTTTGAAACGGTCTGCGAGGTGACCGATGAGGTCGTTCAGGAGGTAGGACGAGAGCGTCTGCGCTTCATTGATGGACTGATCGAGAACTGTGAGCGCACGTACCCCGATCGCTGACGGCACAGTTGCTCAAGTCTGGACACCCTCGTACAGCGCTGCTATCGACACCTCGGCATTGACAGAAGCTAGCGTGAGCGTGTCGTCACCGGCGACGTCGTAGAGCACCCACCGGTCTGCGCCGTCGCCGCCAGCGGGCTCCTTGCGGAAGAGCTCGACGTGGCGGCGATCCTGCGCGACGAGCACGTATTCGCGCAGCGACGCGACCTGGCGGTAGGCCGCGAACTTTTCGCCACGGTCATAGGCCGATGTAGACGCCGAAAGCACCTCCACGATCAGGATCGGATTGAGGAGCGTCGTTCGCCGCGCAGTCTTGAATTCGGGCGGATCGCAAACGGCCGAAAAGTCTGGATAGGTGTAGCGCTCCTCGTGGATGTGCACGCGGAGGTCGCTGTTATATCCCGTGCACCCGTTGGCTCGGAGCGTAGGAAGGAGAGCCAGAGCAAGGTTCAGCGCGATCGTGGCGTGGTTGCTGGTGCCTCCGGACATAGGAAAGACTTCGCCGTGGACGTATTCGTGCTTCTCCACCTGGGTCTCTTCCCAGGCGAAGTACTCCTCGGGCGTCATGCGGAGCGTGACCGCGGGCGTGGCAGGCATCTTCGGTAGGCCGTGCTGGAGGAACGTGGAACCCTGTGTCTACCCAGGCACCGCTCTAGAGTTCGTCGCCATGGTGGTCGAGGGTGCTACCACCCGTCGCAGCCCGTCGGTTGGGTCAGCGCGCTGGACGGAATGGTATAGGTCCACGTCCTGCCGGAGACCTCGCCGTAGCGCGCGACCATGCAGTTGGGGTCCGGGCCCCAGAGAAAGACCTCCACCACGATGGTCGGCTGGCGTGTGTTGCGGACCGTCACCGAGGGGCGGCTGCTCGCTTGACTGCCGAGGCGCGCCCACATGCCGCCGCCGAGGTCGGCCCACTCGCCTCGCTGCGTGCCCAGCCCGGTCGGCTGCTCCTGCACGTTGTAGCCGAGGGCGCTAAGCTGGACGTTGTTGAACGGGGCCGACGCACTTGCCTCTTGCCCGCCGCCGAGGGCACCCGGCTTGGCCCGCCACGCGATCATGTCCGTCACGACGCGGTGCGCAGACGCCGCCATGTTGTCGAGGGCATTCCGTCGGTCGTTGTCCTCGAAGGCCTCGATGCCGCTCACCACAGCGAGGCCGACGATCACGATGCCGAGCACCAAGAGGAGAAGCTGCTGCTGTCCCATACCTGGGGAGGATGTGTACGGAGAGGGCGAAACGAAACCGAGAGGAGCAGCGGAGCGCGTCCGATGGCGAGCTACAGCGCACGCGACAAACACTGTACCGGCGCAAACGAGAGCACGGGGATCAACGGCCGGGCCGTTGGGTAGACCGCCCCTGCCACTTCGTCAGTCTCCTCATCCTCCCCCAGCATGGACCGCGAAGCCTTTCGCGAACGCTTCGGCATCCTCGGCGACTCCGACGGCATGCGCCGGGTCGTAGACCGCATCCGGCAGGTCGCGCGCACCGAGATCACGGTACTCCTCGAAGGCGAGAGCGGTGTCGGGAAGGAGTTGCTTGCGCAGGCTGTGCACGCGCTGTCGAGTCGCCGCCATAAGTCGCTCGTCGTCGTCAACTGCGGGGCAATTCCGGAGGGGCTGATCGAGAGCGAGCTGTTCGGTGCCGAGAAGGGCGCGTACACGGGCGCGACCAGTCAGCGGACGGGCTTCTTCGAAGAGGCGAACGGCGGCACCATCTTCCTCGACGAGATCGGCGAGATGCCGCCGCAGGCGCAGGTGCGGCTGCTGCGCGTGCTGGAGACGGGGCAGTTCAGCCGCGTCGGGTCGAGCCAGGTGCAGACGACGGATGCGCGCGTGGTGGCGGCGACCAACAAGAACCTCGCAGAGTCCGTCCGGCGGGGCGACTTCCGCGAGGACCTCTACTACCGCCTCTCGACGGTCGTCATCCAGATCCCGGCGTTGCGGGAGCGTCGCGAAGACATCTTGCCGCTCTTCGACCACTTCCTGCACCGCTTCACGCAGCAGTACAACGCCCAGTCGCGCCGCCTCTCCGACGAGGCCCGCGAGCTGCTCGTGCGCTACAACTGGCCCGGCAACGTGCGCGAGCTCCGCAACGTCGCTGAGCAGGCCGTCGTGCTCGTCCCCGGCACGCGCGTCGATGCCGACACGCTGCGGCCGCTGCTGCGCGGGGTGACGGCCGAGCGCAGCCTGACGCCGCACCGTGCCCCCGAGAGCGAGTCCGAGGCTTACGAGCGCGGCCTCCTCTATCGCGCGCTCCTCGACCTCCGCCTCGAAGTCCGCGAGCTTCGCGCCATGTTTCAGCGCTTCGCGCGTGGAGCCGACGGCGTCCCAGCGGGCTTCCCAGCTGAAGCGTTCGGCGGCGACTTCCCGACGAGCGGCTACGGAGCGAGCTATCCGCCGCCTGCCCTGCCGCCAGCGTTGCCGCCTGGCCCGTCCATCGCCGAGGTGGCATACGCTGAGGATGCGCCGACCTCAACCGACGCGCGCTTTGCCGACGAGGTTGACATCGCCGCGCTCACCGACGCGGGCAGCGCGTACGCCGAGGCGCGCTTCGAAGAAGTCGACGAGGACGAGGCGGATCTGGCCGGTGAGGAGGCCGACGTGCCCGGGTTCCTCCTGGACCCCGCGGTAGACTTGCCGACGATGGAGGCCGTCGAGCACGCACTCATCGCAGAGGCGCTGCGCCGCTTCGATGGCAACCGACGACGCACCGCCGAGGCGCTCGGCATCTCCGAGCGCACGCTCTACCGCAAGATCAAAGAAATACAAGAAGTATGAGGAAAGAAGGCAGAAGGCAGAAAGCCGCTCGCCCGTGTTGTCGGCGTCGTGGACGCGCTACGGGACATGCGCGCGCCACCCTTTCATCCTTCATCCTTCTCACGTCTGCCTTCTTGTATGCCTGCGGCATCTACAGCTTCTCGGGGGCGTCGATTCCGGACTACATCGACACGGTAGCCATTCCGCTGGCCATCGATGAATCGTCTGGCGGCCCGCCGACGATGGACCAGGACCTGACCGACTTCCTCTTCGCCCGCTTCGTCGAGCAGACGCGGCTGCGGTTCCTCGACGACGAGAACGCTGCGGACGCCGTGCTGCTCACCACCATCGAGCGCTACAGCAATCGCCCCACCGCCGTCACCGGCAACGAGGTGGCCGCGCTCAACAGCGTCACGATCAGCGTACGCGCCGTCTACACGGATCGCGTCGAGGACGTGGAGCAACTGGCGCGCTCGTTCTCGTTCGACGTGGAGTACGACCCTGCGGAGGGGCTCGAAGGTGAGACAGACGCGGCCCTCACAGCGCTGGAGGAGATCGCCGAGCAGATCTTTACCGCAGCGGCTTCGGACTGGTAGGGGTCGAGAGTTGGAGCCGTGGGACGCTCGAAGCCGGGTAGCGAGCCTGTGCGCGTCCCAGCATCGCGCCGTTGCCCTGGTTCGCCCCGACGTAAGCGTGTGTGGACTCAGCGCGTCGGGCGTATGCGGTTCCAAAGGTTTTCGCCGGAACCGTTGGGATTGCGCGCCTCGTGTGCGATCCTTCGGGTGCCACCACCCGGCTATTCGCCGCTCGCTCCTCGCCGCATCGTGCTGCTCGTCGCCACGCTCTACGCGCTCGCTCTCGGGGTGCTGCTCGTCTACGGGCTCAACCACCTCGCTCTCGCCCTTCGGTTCGCCCGTCGTGCGCGGCAAGGGTCGGGTTCGGCCGAATCTAGCCCGGCGCGCGCAGTCTGGCCGACGATCACGGTCCAGCTACCGCTTTACAACGAGCACGCCGTCGCCGAGCGCCTCATCGACGCCTGCGCCCAGCTCGACTACCCCGCCGACCGGCTCGACATCCAGGTCCTCGACGACTCGACCGACGTGACGCGGGCGCTCGTCGCGCAGCGCGTAGCCTACTGGCAAGACCGCGGGGTGCCGATCCGGCACCTGCACCGCGCGGATCGATCCGGCTTCAAGGCGGGCGCGCTCGCGGCCGGCCTGGACACCGCTCATGGCGAGTTCGTGGCCATCTTCGACGCGGACTTCATCCCTGCGCCCGACGTGCTGACGCGCCTCCTGGCCGGGTTCGAAGGCGGGCCGCAGATCGGGCTCGTGCAGGCCCGGTGGGGCCATCTCAACGCCAAGGCATCGTGGCTGACGCGGGCGCAGGCGCTGCTGCTCGACACGCACTTCGTCATCGAGCAGGGCGTGCGCGACGCGTCGGGGTGGTTCATCAATTTCAACGGTACCGCCGGGCTCTGGCGCCGCGCCTGCATCGACGACGCGGGCGGCTGGCGCGCGGCAACCCTCACCGAAGACCTCGACCTCTCCTTCCGCGCGCAGCTGCGCGGCTGGCGGCTGCGCTACCTCGGTGACATCGAGGTGCCCGCCGAGCTACCGGAGACGTTTTCGGCGTGGCGGCAGCAACAGTTCCGCTGGACGAAGGGCACCGCCGAGACGGCGCGCCTGCTCGCGGGGCCTGTCTGGCGCGCGCCGCTCTCGCGTGGGGCCAAGCTCGAAGCGATGCTGCACCTTACGAGCGGCATTGTGTACCCGGCGATCCTGCTTGCAGCGCTCACGCATCCGCTGGTGCTCGTTGCCCACGCGTTGCGGCTCGGCGTCAGCGACGCGATCCTCGCGCTGATGGCCCCCGGCGTGCTCGGGCTGGCTGGCGTGGCCGGGGCGCACCTGCTCGCGCAGCACCACCTCTACCCTGATGCGTTGCGGCGTCTGTGGGCCTTCCCGCTCTTCCTCGCGTCGACGCTCGGGCTGGCGGTCAACAACACACGCGGGGTCATCGAGGCGCTGCGCGGGCGCACGTCTGCGTTCATGCGTACGCCGAAGCGCGGGGACGCCGCCCCTCCCACCGCCGGAGCCTACGTCGGAGGCGATGGCGCGGCGCCTCCACCAAGGCCGAGCGGCTGGCAGCAGGTTCGGTGGGTGGAGTTGGCGCTGACGCTCTACAGCGCCGTTGGTCTGCTCGCGATCCTGGCGACGGGCGTCTACGCCGCGCTCCCGTTCCAGGCCCTCTTCACGCTCGGCTTCGGGATGGCGGCCTTCGGCGACCTGGTGACAGCGCCGAGGACCTCGCTCCCGACGGTGACGTGGACCGAGCTAACAGCGCGCGAGGCGATGGCGTAACACGGGGCAACAGCGGGTCCTATCTTTCTCGAACGTGCCCACGGCACGGCTTCCCCCGCTGCCCGCCCTCTCGATGTCGCCTTCGGATCCCGCTGCTCACGACGCGCTCCAGCAGAGTGCTGACCTGCTCGCGCAGCAGCGGCCCCGAGCGGCGCGAGCGCTCCTCGCGGACCTGCTCGCGGAGGCCCCGCTGCACGTGACGGCGCAGATGCTTCTCGCAAAGGCGTGCGAGGCGTCGGGCGACCTCGACGCGGCGCTCGCGGCGTGGCACCAGGCGTTCTTCCTCGTGCCGACGAGCCCTGTCGTGCAGCGCGAGCGGCAACGCCTCGCAGGCGTCCTTGCGCAGCAGGTGACGAGCCCGCTCCCGCAGCCGCTCGTCCCGCCCCTGCCCCGCCGCGACGTGACGCTCCCGCCCGTCGAGACGGATGCGCTCCCGTTCGACTTCGGCGACCCGCAGGAGGACGAGGCTGCCGCTCCGACGACGCTGGAGGAGGCCGCCACACAGCAGTCCGCCACGACTGAGAACGTTCCGACGAGCACCGGCTCTAGCGGACGCGTCGCGTCGCATGAGGAGGAGGCGCTGCCCACGCTCGACTTCGACAACCTCGACGCGCTCATCGAGCAGCTGGAGCAGGCCCCGCGCATCGTCCCCGACCCCGACTTCGAGGTGCCAGAGGCTCCGCCCGCCGCCAACGACGCCATCGCCGATGACATGGTGTCGGAGACGCTCGCGCGCATCTTCGTAGCGCAGGACCGCGTGGACGAGGCCATTGAGGTCTACGAGACGCTCGCCATGCGCGAGCCGCACCGCCGCAGCGAGTGGCTCACCCGCGCCGAGGAGCTCCGCCGTCGCTACAACCGCCCGGCCGACGACACCCACGATCTCTAGCCCGCACGACTATGCTCGCCGTCTCGCCGCTCCAGCATCTTCTTGACCAGTCTGAGCGCGGCGCAGCACGCATCGTGGCTGGGCTCATGAGCGGTACCTCGCTCGACGGCATCGACGCGGTGGTGGCACGGCTGCAAGGCAGCGGCCCAGGTATGGCGATGGAGGTACTGGGTACCGCCCACCACGGGTACGAGAGCACGCTGCGGGCCGCGCTTCAGGCGAACGCCGAAGACACGACCTCGTCGGCGAAGGCGCTCGCGCAGCTCGGGGTCGTGCTCGCCCACCGCTACGCCGATGCCATCGAGGCGGCGTGCGAAGCGGCGGGGCTGCCTGCGTCTGCGCTCGACCTGGTGGGGATGCACGGGCAGACAGTGCAGCACGTCCCGGCGGCGGAGCAGGTCGCAGGGCTCGACGGCGTCCGCGCGACGCTCCAGATCGGCAGTGCGCCGACGCTTGCGACCCGCCTCGGAGTGCCCGTGGTGAGCGACTTCCGCGCGGCCGACCTCGCCCTCGGCGGCGAAGGGGCCCCGCTCGTGCCTTACTTCGACGTGGTCCGCTTCGCGCACCCCACGGAGGCGCGGCTGCTGCTCAACCTCGGCGGCATCGCCAACATGACCCTGCTGCCGCCCAGTGCTGGTCCTGAGTCGGTCACGGCGTTCGACTCCGGCCCGGCGAACATTCTCATTGATGCGCTTGCGCAGCGCTTCTTCGAGGAACCGTGCGACTTTGAAGGCCAGCACGCCGCCGCAGGGACCGTCCACCGCCCGCTTCTCGACCGGCTCCTCGGCGACGCCTACCTCGCGGCACCGCCGCCGAAGTCTACCGGCCGCGAGCACTTCGGCGCGGCCTTCGTCGACTGGCACTTCCTCAGCACCAACCTCGCGCCGAACGACCTCCTCGCCACCGCGACGGCGTTCACGGTGCAGACCGTCCGCGACGCCTACGCCCGCTTTATCGCGCCGACGCAGCCGGTGGACGTGGTGATCGCGGCGGGTGGCGGCGTTCGCAACCCCGTGCTGATGGCGAGCCTTGCGAAGGCCTTCGCGCCGGTCCCCGTCCGCACGACCGCCGACTACGGCGTGGACGCCGACATGAAGGAGGCGCTCTGCTTCGCCGTCCTCGCGCACGAGTACGTCAACGGCGTCCCGACCAACCTACCGAGCGTCACCGGGGCCTCGCGCCCGGCGCTACTCGGGTCGCTGACGCTGGCGTAGGCGCGCTACAGCAGGTCCACGATCCGGTAGCCCCCTGCGGGAACGGTCAGCCTGAGTTGTGTATCGTCGAGGTCGAGCGCGTCGCCGGTGAGGGCGTCGGCGGCGCGGTCGCGGAGGTAAGCGGCGGGCACGTCGAGCATGAGCGTCTGCGCGCGCGCGGACTTGTTGAGCACGACGAGCACGCGGTCGGTGAGGTCGGCGCGGACGTAGGCCCACAGGTCGGTCGTGGCGCGCAGTGTCTCGAAGCTGCCATGACGCAACGCGGAGCGATCGCGGCGGAGCGTCACGAGCGCGGCGATGCGGTCGCGCAGCACGGCCTCGTCGGCGGTCACGGCGTCGTCGAAGCGCATCGGGCGGCGGTTGTCGGGGTCGTTGCCGCCGCTCATCCCGATCTCGTCGCCGTAGTAGATCACCGGTACGCCGGGAATGGTGAGCTGGTAGGCTTGGTAGAGCGCGATGCGGTCGTAGGTCGCGGCGTTGTCCACGCGCGGGGCGTCGTCGCCGAGCCACCCCGTCGCGGCGTAGGCGTCGTCGAGTGACAGGTCGCCGTCGGCGTAGGCGGCAAAGCGCGTCTTGTCGTGCGAGTCCATCAGATTGCCCATCAGGTGGTGCGGCCCGTAGACCGCGAGCGTTTTCGTGTGCTCGGCGTCGAGCGCGGCGAGGGAGCCGTCGGGGCGCAGGAAGGCCGCGAGCGCGGCGTCGTAGAGGTTGAAGTTGAACTGTGCGTCGAGTTGGCCAGGCGTGACGTAGCTCGAGATGAGCGCGTAGCTGCCGAACGTCTCGCCGATCTGGTAGGCGGGGAGGTCGCGCTCGGCGTCCACCTCCGTCCGGATCTTGCGGGTGAGCGTCTGCCAGAACGCGTTCGGGATGTGCTTCACGGCGTCGTGGCGGAAGCCATCTGCGCCCGTCTCGCGGAGCCACCACACGGCGTTGTCCGTCATCGCCGCGAGCGGCTCGGGCTTCGTGTAGTCGATGGTGGGGAGGTAGGGCTCGAACCACGTCGTAAGGCGCTGCTCGTCCCAGAGCCGGAGGTTCTTGCGCCCATCGGGGAGGTCGAGGTCGGTGAACCAGTCCGGGTGCTCGGTCGCCCACGGGTGCTGCTCGTGGACGTGGTTGGCGACGAAGTCGAGCAGCACCTTCATGCCGCGCGTGTGCGCCTCGTCGATGAGCGTCTGGAGCGTCTCCATGTCCCCGAAGCGCGGCTCGACGGCGTACGAGTCGGTCGGCCAGTAGCCGTGGTAGGCGGAGTAGTAGCGGTGCGGCGCGGGGTACTCGCGGTACGCGTCGGGCGTGTTCTGGACGACGGGCGAGAGCCAGAGCGCCGTCACGCCGAGGTCGTCGAAGTAGCCATCGCGCAGCTTGTCGAGGATGCCCCGGAGGTCGCCGCCGTGGACGTTGGCGGGTGTCAGCAGCGAGTCGTGCTCGACGGGCCGCGTGTTGTCGGGATCGCCGTCGTGAAAGCGGTCGAGGAGGATCTGGTAGAGCACGGCGTCGTGCCAGGAGAACGGCGCGGTGCCGCCCGCGTCGGTGAGCGCCCCGGCGGGCGCAGCGTTCCAGAGCGGGATGTGGAGAAACGCCGTCGCCTGTCCGCGCTGCTGCACGGCGAGGCGGATCGTGTGCGTGTCGTTGAGGTCGGCCGTGGGCAGCGTCACCGTGATCGTGTCGCCTTCAACCGTGAAGCGGCGCGCAGGCAGCGCATCGTTGTCGAGCAGCGCGATTACGTCGTCCTCGTGGAGCAGCACGTCGAGGGCGACCCCCTCGGGATTGGTACGGGCGGCCTGTGCACGGAGGGTGAGCGTGGCGTCGTCGTGGTCCCAGCCGAGCGGGCGCAGGCGGAAGGCGCTCGCGTGCCGCGGCGGAACGGTGAGGATGTTGTTATAGCTGCCGAACCCGTTCGGCTCGCGCTCGGGGTTCTTCGGGTCCATGACCTCCTCGCCGTCCGCGGTGAACTTATACGGGTAGCGCCCCGGCGGGATGGAAAGGAGCGTCGTGAAGATGCCATCGCCCTGAGGGTCGGTGAGGCGGTCCTGCCCGCGCGCCCAGCCGTTGAAGGAGCCGATGACGTGCACCTCGGCGTCGGCGTCGGCCGGGTAGGCGAACGTCACGCGCGGCACCACGACGGAGCGCACTGGCAACACGTAACCCAGCCCACCTGCCTCGAACGGCACCAGCGCGAGCCCCTCGAAGTCGGCGCGCGGCGTGAGCGTCACCGTCGCCGCCTCGGCATCGTGCGTCACGGCGATGTCGGGGTGGTCGCCGAAGCGGACCTCGGCGGCGGTCGTGAAGAAGAGGTCGGCCTCGGCGAACGTCTTGCCCGCGCCTGCTTCCACCTCCACGGGGCGGATTAGGTCACGGATCGTCTCGTCCTCAGGCATCGCCGGGCTGCTCGGCTGGCAGGCCGCCAGGAGCACGGCAGCGAGCAGGAAGAGCACAGGAAGGAGCGGTGCATGGAGCGCAGGGGGAACGAACGCAGGCATGGCAGCGGGAAGGCAGGTCGGAGAGGCCGCCAAGATACCTGGCTTCCCGGTCTACTCGGCCCGCTCATGCAGCGCCCGCAGTGCCGCCGCGACCTGCCGCAGGCCCTCGCCCTGGTCGGGGTGCGTACGCGTCGGGCCGCGAAACCAGTCGTAGAGCGCCTGCCCCGGGCACGCCGTCCCGATGGCGACCTCGCGGTGGAAGCGCACGTCGTCCACGGTCAGCCCGTGCGCGTGGAGCCGGTCGGCCACGAGCGCTACGAGCGCAGCGCGCTGGGCGGGCGGTGGGAGCGCCTCCTCGTAGTTGCCGATCACCGAGATCGTGACGTGGCCGTCCGAAGTGCCTGGCGGCGTCATCGGCGTACCGTCGTCGTCATCGGGGGGGGTGGTGACGGCCGTGCCGCCGAGCGAGTCCTGCCCCGCCGCGTCGCGGAGCGCGTCGGACAGGTAGACCGTGCCGCTAGCGGGAGCGTACGTCTCGGGCCGTCCCACGAACACCGTCCCCGAGGGCCCGATGAGATAGTGGTAGGCGATGTCGCCCCAGAAGCGGTCCTCGCCCTGGTGGAAGCGCTGGATTGCGTGCACGTGCGCGGCCTCGCCGTCGGGTCCGACCTCCGTGTAGGTGTGGTGCACGGTCACATGGCGTACCTCGCCGTTGGCTGGCAGCGCGTCGCGACTCACGGGCCCCGCACCCCAGTCGGCCCGCGCGACGAGCGTGGCGTCGGGGCCGGTCGCCGCGCAGCCCGCGAGGGCGATGAGGAGAAAGGCAAGGCAGCAGCGCATGGCAGGCGAGGCGGGTCTGGGGGCAACGCCGCCAACATACTCAACCCGGACTCACTGCTCCGCCGCCGGCCTGGCTCATCCCGGCGAGAAACACGATGCGCCCCGCTGCTAGGGTCGGCAGCGGGGCGCTGGGGCTCTTGTATGAGGCGAGGCTTCCGTGCAGCGCCGCCTTACTCGAGGTGGTGGTAGTCTAACTCGTGCTCCTCAGCGAGAGCCTGCTGGACCGCTTCGGTGGGCGGCACGGCATCCGCCGTAGTCAGCGCCATGCGGCCCTCAGCGTCGCGGACGACGCGGATGTTGCGGCGCCACGCGGGGTCCTTCGCGGGGTGGTCGTCGCGGTAGTGCGCGCCGCGCGATTCGGTGCGCTCCAGAGCGCTGCGGAGGATTGCCTCGCAGGTCGGGAGCATGAAGCCGAGGTTGATCGCCCACTCGAAGCGCTCGCTCGTGAGGGCGTCGCTGACGAGCAGGTCTTGGGCTTTGCGCTGGATCGTCTGAAGCTTGGCGAGGCCCCGAAGCAGGCCCGCCTCGTTGCGGACGATGCCCGCGTGGTCCCACATCACCTGCCGCAGTTCGAGGATGAGGGCCTCCGGCGTGTGCGTGCCGTTGGCACCTGCGAGGTCGTGCAGGGCCTGGACGGCCTCCGCGACGGCCGCCTCCGGGAGCGGCTGACGCTCGGGGAGGTGATCGCCGACGTGCGCGCCTGCGATCTGGCCGAAGACGACCGTCTCGGCGAGCGAGTTGCCGCCGAGGCGGTTCGCGCCGTGGACGCCCGCGACCGACTCGCCCGCGGCGAACAGGCCGCGCACGCTCGTCTCGCACGTCTCGAAGTCGTCGAGTTCGACCCCACCCATCGCGTAGTGCGCTGTCGGGGCGACCTCCATCGGTTCCTCGGTGATGTCCACGCCGACCGCGGCAAACTCGGCGACCATGCGCGGGAGGCGCTCGCGGACGTAGTCGCTGTCGCGGTGCGAGATGTCGAGCCAGACGCCGCCGTTGGGCGTGCCGCGACCGGCCTGGATCTCGGTGTAGTTGGCGCGCGCGACTACGTCGCGGGCGTCGAGCTCCATCTGTTTGGGCGAGTAGCGCTCCATGAAGCGCTCGCCTTCGCTGTTGAAGAGTTGGCCGCCCTCGCCGCGCACGGCCTCCGTGACGAGGTGCCCGCGCTCCTCCTCAGGCCACAGCTTGCCCGTCGGGTGGAACTGCACGAACTCCATGTCGCGCAGCGGCACGCCCGCCTCGTAGGCCAGCGCCTGCGCGTCGCCCGTGTTCTCGTCGGGACGCGACGACGAGCGGATGTAGACCGACGTGTTGCCGCCTGCCGCGAGGATCACCGCCCGCGCGTGGAAGACGAGCGGTGCGCCCGTGTTCATGTCGTAGCCGACCGCGCCGACCGCGCGGCCGTCGTTCACGAGCAGCTTCGTGATGAAGGTGTCCTGCCGGTAGGGGATCTGGAGGCGCTTCGCCTGGGCGACGAGCGCTTCGAGGATCGCGCGCCCCGTGATATCGCCCTTGAAGCAGGTGCGGCGGAACGACTGCGCGCCGAAGTAGCGCTGGTTGATCTTGCCGTTCTCCGTCTTGGAGAAGTCGGCTCCCCAACGGTCGAGTTCGCGGATGCGCTCCGGGGCATGCCGAGCGAGCGTCTCGACGGCCTGCGCGTGGTTGACGTAGTGCCCCTCGTTGATGGTGTCGGCTGCGTGGATGTCCCAGCGGTCCTCGGGGTCGAGGCTGCCGAGAGCGGCGTTGATGCCGCCCGCGGCCCAGACGGTGTGGGCGTCGCCGTGCTTGCGCTTGCCGAGAACGAGGACGTCAACGTCGCGCTCGGCGAGCTCGATGGCAGCGCGGAGACCCGCGGCACCCGCCCCGATGACGAGCACGTCCGAGATGACGACGGTGGTGCCTGTGACCGTCGGGTGGTCAGCAGAAGTAGGCATGGTACAGGTGGTTATTTTCAATCTTGACTGAAAATAGAACCCTCGTTCCAGAACCGAGGTCCGCGCCACCCGGCTCTTCACGCGGCTTCCCAAACGTCCGCCCAGCCTGCCCGGTCGGGAGCTGTGCCACGAGATTGGTGCTGGGACGCCACATGCACAGGCTGCGATGCCCGCGATCCGCAGGCCGGCTGACCCCGGGTCCGGACCGTGGTGAACAGGTCGAGGCCGTCTACGATGCCTTGATCGTAGACCCGCTGTCGTAGGGCAGTCTCGGTGCGCGGAGGCGGCGGAGCCGGAGCGCGTTCGTGAGCACGAACACGGACGAGACGCCCATCGCGGCGGCGGCGAACACGGGGCTGAGCAGGAGGCCGGACGTTGGATAGAGCACGCCTGCTGCGATGGGGATGAGCGCGGCGTTGTAGGCGAACGCCCAGAACAGATTCTGCCGAATGTTGCGCAGCGTCGCCGCGGCGAGCGCGCGGGCGCGGACCAAACCACCGAGGTCGCCGCTCATCAGCACCACGTCGGCCGACTCGATGGCGACATCAGTGCCGGTCCCGATGGCGACGCCGGTGTCGGCCTGCGCGAGCGCGGGCGCGTCGTTGAGGCCGTCGCCGACAAACGCGACGCGCGCGCCCTCGGCCTGAAGTCGCTTGACGACCGCCGCCTTGTCCGCAGGCAGCACCTCGGCCTGCACCTCGTCGATGCCGAGGCGGCGGGCGATGGCCTGGGCGGTACGGGTGTGGTCGCCCGTAAGCATGACGAGGCGCTGCCCGTCGCGGCGGAGCGCAGCGAGGGCCGTCGGCGTGGTTGCCTTGACGGGATCTGCCACGGCGAGGATGGCCGCGAGCCGCCCGCCCACCGCTGCGTAGAGAGGGCTCTTTCCCTCGTCGGCCAGCCGCGCGGCCGTGGCAGCGAGAGCAGTCACGGCCATGCCGCCGCGTCTCATGAAGCGCTCCGCCCCAACCTCGACCGTGCGACCCTCGACGGTACCCCGGACGCCGAACCCCGGAACCGCCTCGACGTCGGCTGCGGGCGGCACGGCTAGCCCCCGCTCCTTGGCCGCCTCCACCAGGGCCCGCGCGATGGGATGCTCGCTCTGCGCCTCGACGGCGGCTACGAGGCGGAGCACCTCGTCCGGGTCAGCGCCTGCGCCTACGTCGAGGTCGGTGAGGCGAGGCTGGCCCAGGGTGAGCGTCCCCGTCTTGTCGAGCGCGATGACGTCGGCCTCGTGGAGCGTCTGCAGCGCCTCGCCCCGGCGAAACAGGACCCCGAGTTCGGCAGCCTTGCCCGTCCCGACCATCACCGAGGTTGGCGTCGCAAGCCCCATCGCGCAGGGGCAGGCGACGATGAGCACCGACACGGCCGTCACGAGCGCGAACGGCAGCGCGGGGGTCGGCCCGAACGCGAGCCACACGCCGAACGTGACCGCTGCGATGGCGAGCACGACGGGCACGAAGACGGCCACGACCCGGTCGGCGAGCGCCTGGATCGCGGGGCGCGATGCCTGGGCGTCCTCCACCAAGCGAATGATCTGCGCGAGCACCGTCGCGGCCCCGACGCGCTCCGCGCGAACGAGGAGGCTGCCCGCCTGGTTGACCGTCCCGCCGGTGACGGCCGCGCCCAGGACTTTCTCTGCCGGGATCGGCTCGCCTGTCACCATCGCCTCGTCCACGTAGCTGCGCCCCTCCAGCACGACGCCATCGACGGGCACTTGCTCTCCAGGACGGACGCGAACCACGTCGCCCGGTGCGACCTCCTCGATGGGCACCTCGGCCTCGACCTGGGCACCGTCGGGCGCATTGCAGACGACGCGCGCGGTCTTCGCCTGGAGCTTCACGAGCCGCCGGATCGCGTCGCTCGTGCGTCCCTTCGCAATGGCCTCCAAGTACTTGCCCAGCAAGACGAGTGTGACGATGATCGCCGCGGCCTCGTAGTAGACGTGGACCGTGCCCTCAGGGAGGACGAATGGGAGGAACGTGGCCACGACGGAGTAGCCGTAGGCGGCGTTCGTGCCGAGCATGACGAGCGTGTTCATGTCGGGACTGCCCGCACGCAGCGCCGCCCAGCCCTTCACGTAGAACGAGCGCCCTGGCCCGAACTGCACCGCCGAGGCGAGCACGAAGAACAGCACCCGTAGCACCTCCACAGGCACGAGACGCATGAGCCAGTCGTGCACCGGCGGGAGCGCCATCGGCACCATCTCGAGAAGGAAGAGCGGCGCGGTAAGCAGCGCAGCGGTCACGACGCGGCGGCGCAGGCGGCAGCGTTCGTCCTCGCGCGCGGCCCGCTCGGCGTCGGCGCGGTCGAGGCTCGTCCCAGAAGTCTCACGCACCGCATAGCCTGCGCCCTCGACCGCCGCCACGAGGTCGGCTCGGGTGGCTGCACCCGGCACGAAGCGCACGGTGGCTCGCTCCGTCGCCAGGTTGATCGTCGCCTCGGTCACGCCGCCCACTCTGCGCAGCGCCCGCTCGACCCGTCCCACGCAGGCGGCGCAGGTCATCTCGCCGACAGCTAGCGTAGCCTCCTCGACGCGTACGGCATAGCCCGCCCTTTCGATGGCGTCGATAAGAGTTGTGGGCGTGGTTGCGTCGGAGGTATAGCGCACCGTGGCTCGCTCGGTGGCGAGGTTAACCGAGGCGGCCTCCACGCCTGGTAGGTCAGCTAGCTTGTGCTCGATCCGACGCACGCATGCCGCGCACGTCATGCCTTCGACAGAGAGGGAGACGGTTGCTGCCGCCGGGACGGGTGCCGCCGGGAGCGGGTCAGCCGGGGAAAGACGGAGACTCATGGGACGCGAGTCGGGTCAGGTGCTGCTCCCGGTGTGACGGCGAGCCGTGGGACTAGGCCGGTCCCACCGTCACAGGAACCAGTGTCACCGGATCTGTGCGGAGCGGCCCACCTACGCTTCGGTCGTATCCGCGTCGGCAGCGGTAGGTTGCAGCGACGCTGGCAGGTCCAGCGTCGTCGTGTCGGGCAGCGCCTCGAAGTCGCTTGCGACGAGGCGGTTGCCGACAGTGACGGTGAAGCGCACCTTGGTCCCGATGACGAGGCTGTCCACCTCAGCAGGGTCGTCCAGGACGAGGCTCATGCGCATCGCGTCCATCACGCCGGGAATCGCCTCATGGACGAGGGCAACGGCAGCGCCATCGAAGCGGGTACCCTCGTAGAGCCCGCGCACCTCGTAGGTTTCGGCGTCCTCAGCAGGTGCCGGGTCAGACGTGCACGCTGAGAAGCACGTGAGGGCGGTCAAGACAAGGCTGAGCAGCAAACGAGCAAGCATGGGGCGGTTCAGGGCGTCGAAGTGCGCTCGAAAGGTACCGCAATGGCTACGTCGGCCCAGGCGAACCGCAGCGCGGTGCCGTCGTCGGCGAACGACCACGTGAGGCCCTCGACGGGCGTCGCGAGCATCTCGGGTGCGACCTCCACCGTGGCCACGTCGAGTGCGGCGTCGTACTCGTCGGCGAGGTGCATGCCGAGCGCGCGGTTGACGTGGAGCGTCCAGCGGTCGCGCCCCGGTGTCACGAAGAGGCTGTAGGCCCCCGGCTCGACGCGCGTGTCGCCAACGGTCAGCGGCACTGTCGTCACGAGTTCGGTGGCGCGGTGCGCGCCTGCCGCCCAGACCGCACCGTAGCCGACGAGGCCGCCGTAGACCTGCCGCCCGCGCACGTAGGGCTTGCCGTGAACGACGTGCACGTAGCCGCCATCGGCGTAGCGGAGCCCAGCCCGGCCGACGGCACTCCCCGGCGGGACCTCATCGCCCAGTCGGAAACCCTCCACGACGAAGATCTCGGCGACCTCGAATGCAGGAGGGGGCGCGTCTTGCGCGCGAGCGGACAGCCCGACGAGTAAGAGCAGGAAGAGGAGAGATTTAAGCATCGGTGTCACCTCCCGCGGCGCGGGCGTCTAGGCTGTCGAGGCGCGGCTGCACGCCCATGTCGTACATCGCTTGCATCATGCTGAGCACGCCGGGCGCGGTCTTCTCAGGGCTCCCTCCGGCGATGGGTGGCGCGGGGTCGTACTCCATGTCGAGCATGACCGCTTGCGCATAGGCTTCGCCCGCGACCTCATTCATCAGCGCGAGGCTCATATCCATGCCCGCCGTCACGCCCGCGGCGGTCCAGTACTTCCCATCGTTGGTGTAGCGTTCGTCGGTGAACGTCGCGCCGTAGCGGGCGAGCATCTCTTCGGCGCGATACCAGTTCGTCGTCGCCCGGCGGCCTTCGAGCAGCCCTGTCGCCCCGAGGACCCAGACGCCCGTGCAGACGGCAGCGGTATAGGTCGTCGTCTGGTCGATGCGGCGGATCCAGTCGTGGAGCGTCGTGTCGTAGGTGGCGTCGATGGTGCCGGTGAAGCCGCCGGGGATGACGAGCAGGTCGAGCGAGTCGACCTCGGCGATAGTCGTGTTCGGGACGAGCTCGGTGCCCATCACCGTCGTGATCGTGCCGGGTTCGAGGGCGATGAGTTGGAGGTCGACGCCCATGAGCTGGCCGAGGACGTAGCGCGGCCCGAGCGCGTCGAGGTCGTTCACGCCGTCGTAGACGAGGATGCCAATCGTGTTGAGGCCGTGCGTGGCTTCGCCGAAGAGGTCCACCATCACCGCATCGTGGTTTTCGGCTGTGATCTCGGGGATGCTATCGGGGAGGACAAGTGCCGCCTCGCCGTCATCAGCGGAGGATGGGGAGTCGGTGGCGCACGCCGCCAGCACGAGGGCAAGCGTGACGGGTAGGAATCGGAGCATGGGCATCATGTCATGGGTTAGGAAGTGAGTCGCGGCAACACCCCCTGTTCTCGCTTCGCTCGAACTGTCCCCCTCGATTTCGAGGGGGACAGCTTCTCGACCCTTCAGGGGGAGAGAAGCAGGGGGTGCTCGCAGAGCGACATTACCGTCGCAGGCGCAGCGTCACGCCGAGCGTGCGCGGCGGCGCGATCACGGCGTTGCGGTTGAAGCTGGTGTCGGGCGCGCCGTAGACGAGAAAGCGCTCGTCGGTGAGGTTCTGGATCCAGAAGAACGCCGAGGCGCGCTCGGTCTCGAAGCCGATCCGGGCGTTGACGACGGTGTAGGGGTCCTGCCGCAGCTGGTTCTGGATGTCGGTGAAGAACCCGCCGACGTTGCGCACCTCGCCGCGCGCCACGAGAGACGTGCCCCCGCCGATTGGCTGCCGCAGTTCGGCCCCGACGAAGGCGGTCCGCCCCGGTGCATTCGCGAGCCGGTTGCCCGAGATGTCGTCGCTGATCGGCTCGAACGTCTCCGGATCGAGGCGTTGCAGCACGAAGCCGTCGTACTCGGTGTCGGTCAGGCTCAGCGTGGCGTCGAGGCGTAGCCGCTCGAACGGCACGGCGGCCAGCTCGAGCTCGACGCCCTGCGAGCGCGCGTCGCCGACGTTTTCGCGGGCGAAGGTGAACGGCGGCGCGATGAGGTTGAAGAACTGGAGGTCGGTCCACGAGATCAGGAAGCCCGTCGCGGCGGCGTAGAGCCGGTCGCCGACCCGCGCCTTCAGCCCCACTTCGATGTTGTCGGAATACTCCGGGTCGAACTCGTACTGCCCCTCCTGGCCATTCGGGAGCCGCTGCGCGTTGATGCCGCCCGCCCGGAAGCCGCGCGTGTAGCTGGCATAGGCGCGCACGTTGTCCGTCACGTCGAGCGCGAGCGCCGCCTTCGGCGAGAGCGCGCTGTAGGATCCGCTCACGGTCGTGTCGGCTACGAACTCGGTCAGCGTGCCCGCGTCCAGGACGAGGTCGCCGAAGCCGTTGAACGTACTCTCGCGCTCCTCGTAGTCGTAGCGCAGTCCCGCGGTCACGTCGAGCCGGTCGAAGAGCCGCAGCGTGGCTTGCCCGAAGGCCGCGAGGCCCGTGTTGGTGCCTTCGTTGCGGAAGAGCGCGTAGCTCTCCGGACCCAGCTCGAACGCGAGGTTGGTCGTC
>JBCCRG010000011.1:0-19140 GCA_039208155.1 Bacteroidota bacterium
CTTCTCGCGCCGTCGCTGCGCCCGGCAGGCACCCTCGCGCTCACGCCGACCGATGTGGAGACCGGCAGCGAGACCGACTTTGGCTATCGGTTCTACGACGTCCACACCAAGCTCACGTGGCGGCCCTCGCGCTGGCACCGCTTCGCCGCGACGGCCTACGCCGGCGGCGACCGCCTCGAAGCTGACACGCCGCTCTCCGATCTGCTGGACGACCCCGTGGCTGACGCTGACGCCCGCGTGGGGCTCCGCTGGGGCAACGTGCTCCTTTCGGGGCGCTACGACTACCTCTACGGCCGGACGTTCTTCATCACCACGACGCTCTACCACACCGCCTACCGCACCCGCGAGGACGCCTTCGCCCCGGCCAGCGCTGATGCGCCGCTCGATCCGCTGCTCGACAGCGCCTACCGCGTTCGCTTCTCCGAGACGGGCCTCCGCGCTGACGCGGACTACTTCCTCTCGCTCGCCCACCAACTCCGCGCAGGCATCGAGGTCGGCTACCGCGTCTTTGACAGCAACCTGGACGAACGCATTCAGCGCGCTGGGCCTGCGGGACCCCGCACTGAGACGCGTACCGGCGGGAGCCGAGTCACGGCCATTGAGGCGGTCGCGTATGCCGAGGACCGCTGGCAGGCGTCGCGGCGGTGGCAGGTGCGGCCTGGCGTCCGCCTCGGCCTCTACGGCCCCGCCGGGGATGTGTTCGTGAGCCCACGGGTCTACGCCCGGTATGCCCGCGAGGAGGACGGCTTCTTTGCGCAGGTGGGCGTGAGCCGCCAGGTGCAGACGCTGCACCGTCTCCGCGACCGCTACGCGACCGGCTACGACCTCGCGGCCAACCGCTGGCTCCCGGCCGGCGGGCGCGTCGAGCCTGCTACCGGCTGGCAGCTCGCCGCTGGGGTCGGGTGGCGGCCCGTCGCCTGGCTCTCGCTCGGCCTCGATCTCTACGTTCGCCGCTTCGACGACACGCTGCTCCCCGTCGCGGAGGGCGAGGTGGAGAACGGCATCGGGCAGCGCGGCACGGACCTCGGCGCGCTCGTAGACGACTACGCCGCCGGGCAGCAGCGCGGCCTCGGGGCCGAACTCGCCGTGCAGGTGGAGCAGGGGACGTGGGACGTGGGCGCGAGCTACACCCTCAGCCAGACCGACGAGCGCCTACCGGGGGCCGCCTGGCGGACGGCGCGCTACGACCTCCCGCACTCGCTCCAGGTGCTCGTGCAGCGGCAGGTGGCGCGGTGGTCGTTCGCGCTCACCGGCACCGCGCGCAGCGGCCTCCCCGTGACCCGCGCCGAGTTCGGCGTCGCCGCCGATACGCCGTTCACCGGACGGCTTCCCGCTTACCTCCGCCTCGACGCCGCCGTGAGCGTCCGCTTCCCGCTCCTCGGCCTCGACTGGAGCGCGCAGGCGCAGGCGTACAACCTCACCGCCCGGCGCAACGTCGTCGATCTCCGCCGCGAGGCCGACGGCACCGTGCGTCAGGTCGAGGGCCTGTCCGTCATCCCGATGCTGACGCTGCGGGCGCGCTGGTGAAGGCGGGCCGAGAGGGGAGAGCACTTCTGCCCGGTCGTCGCGTCGAACCCTTCGCACCTCTCGCTCATCTCCTCTCGCTGTGGCCTCTGATCCGGATACGAACGCGTTCTGGGCACGCCTCGGCGGACGCGAGCGGGCACGGCGCTGGCTCCGGACGGGCGGCGAGGTCCTCGGCGTTGCGGGCGGAGCGCTCGCCATCGTCGCGGTCGGGTTCGAACACGGTCCTGCGACCACGTCCTTGCTCGGTGGCGCGATGAGCGTCGTCGCAGGCGTGCTGGCGCTCGTGTGGACGGTATGGCTCCTCGCCGCGCCCGAGCGACGCCAGGCTGCTCAGGCACACCGGGGTACGACGGTCGGCGTCCCCGTGCTGGTCGGCGCGCTGGCGGCGGCGCTCTTGAACGCCGAGGTCGGGTATGACCTGCTCGCAGCGGCGCTCGTCGGCGCGCTCGTGAGCGTCGCGTCGCGCCAGGCGTATCGCCTCACGCAGCTTCGAATACCGCCGGAGGTCGTCGTGCTCGGGCTGTTCGCGGCCCTCATCGCAGTCGGGGCGGGGGCGCTGCTGCTGCCGCGTGCGACGGCGGCTCCAGGCTCGCTGGCCCCTCTCGACGCGCTGTTCATGGCGACGAGCGCCGTGTCGGTGACGGGCCTCGGCGTGGTGCCTACAGCAGAGACGTTCACCGCGCTCGGCGAGGGGGTCCTGCTCGTGCTCATCCAGGTCGGCACGCTCGGCATCGTCTCGACCGTCGTGGCCGGGACCGTCTTCTTCGGTGGCGGCTATGGCATCGGGACGCGTGCGCTCCTGCAAGACATCTGGGACACTAAGACGGTGGGCGAGGTGCGACAGCTCGTCCGGCAGATCGTCTTGCTCGCCCTCGCCATCGAGGCCGTCGGCGCGGTCGGGATCTATCTCACGGCCGACCTCACCGCCGTCGCGGGCCAAGCCGACGCGACGCGGCTCGACCGGGCCTACTTCGCCGTCTTCCACGCGATCAGCGCCTTCTGCAACGCAGGCTTCTCGACGCTCTCGTCCAGCTTCGCGGACCCCGCGCTCGCCACCGACGTCGCGTTCAACCTCGTCGCGATGGCGCTCATCGTGCTGGGGGGACTCGGCTTCATCGTCGTGCGCGAGACGGCGATGCGGCTCCGCACCCAGAAGCCGGGCGTGCAGAAGTATGGCGTGCAGGTGCGGCTCGTCTGGGCGATGACGGGGTTTCTCGTCGTAGGCGGGGCGCTGTTCTTCTTCGCGACGCTGCGCGGGAGTGTCCTCGCCGACCTTACGACGGGGGAGGCATGGCTCGCGGCGGTCTTCCAGAGCATGACGGCGCGTACAGCCGGCTTCAACACCATCGACACAGGGGCCATCGGCGGCGGCGCGCTGGTGGTGCTGATGCTCCTGATGCTCGTCGGGGCGTCGCCGGGCTCGACGGGCGGTGGGCTGCGGACAACGACGGTGGCGGTGCTCGCGCTCTTCACCGCGGCCATGCTGCGGGGCCACAGCCGCGTGGACCTCTTCGGGCGGACGCTCACCGACGCCACCGTGCAGCGCGCGCTCGTGGTCGTAACGGTCGGGCTCAGCACGGTGGCCGTGTGTACGGTTGCGCTCGCGCTGGCCGAGGGCGTCGGCACCGAGGGTGCGCCGAGCCTGCTCGATGTGGCCTTCGAGGCCGTGAGCGCCTTCGCGACGGTCGGGCTCTCGCGCGGGATCACCGGCGACCTCTCGGCGGTCGGAAAGGGCATCCTCATCGTCACAATGTTCATCGGCCGCGTGGGGCTCGTCGCGCTCGTGGTGCGTCTCGCCCGGACGGCGCGCACGCTGCCCTACCGCTACCCCGAGGACGCCGTGATGGTCGTCTGACTCCACCTCCGATCTGATGCGCTTTGCAGACTTCACCCGGGAAGCCGGTCGCCGCTACGCCGTGATCGGGCTGGGGCAGTTCGGAACCGCGCTCGCGCTCGGGTTGGCGGGGGAGGGGGCGGAGGTGATCGCCCTCGACCACCGCGCCGGGCCCGTCGAGCGCGTGCGCGAGGAGGTCGACCTCGCCGTCCAGTGCGACGCCACCGACGTAGAAGCCCTCCGCGCCCAGGACCTCGCGGCCATGGACGCCGTCATCGTCGCCATCGGGACGGACTTCGAGGCGGCGCTGCTGATCTCCGTCGAACTCCTCGATCAGGGCGTGGAGCGGGTGCTTGCGCGGGCGTACACGCCCACGCAGCGGCGCATTCTCCAGAGCGTCGGCGTCCACGAGATTCTGGCGCCCGAGCGCGAGATGGGGTCTCGCGTCGCGCGGCTGCTCGCCCGGCCCGGCCTGGTGGACTACCTCGATCTCGAGGATGGCTACGTGGTGCAGGAGGTCCGCGCCCCGGACAGCCTCACCGGCCAGACGCTCAGCGACCTCGACCTCATAGGACGGTTCGAGGTCGTCGTCGTGACCATCCGGCGATGCGCAGACGCCGCGACCGACGGTGAGGGCGTGCCCGAGGAGCCGCGTGAGCGCCACGTCTTCGGCGCGCCCACGTCTGCCACCACCATCCAGGAAGGCGACACGCTCGTGCTCTTCGGTGAGCGGGAGCAGATCGACACGCTGCTCGACGACCTCGGCTGAGAAGCACAGAGACAGGAACAAGTGGCCTGTGCCATGTCGTCGTGTCCTCACATCACCGGGGCAGGCTAGAGGCAAACTCCGGTCTGAGCCCGTGCGGCGTCCCGGGTGCGAAGCGGAGTGAGCGGTGGAAGGCGTCCCTGTCTGAGCGAGCGCAGCGAGCGAGTTCGGACGCGTTCAGCGACCGGAGCGTAGCGCCAGCCGCACGGGGTCCAACCTTGATCTTTTGCTTCTTTTCGATCAAGCGAAAAGAAGGCTCCGCGCAGCGGAAAACGCACGGGCACAACGCTGCTGGATTTGGAGAGAGACCAAGTCCTGGAGCCCTCTCCAGGTTTGCAACTCGACTGACGTCTGCCGCCATTCACTGCATTCGCATGAACCGGCGCACGTGAGTGCGGTACCTTGCTAGCCTGTCCGTTCGGAACCGCCGACGGGTACAGCCGCCCACTCTTGCGCTTGGAAGGCCGTCTTCGGCACGGCTTGCGCCCTTCGCGGCTCCGCCCCCGGCCCGGTGTCAGACCGCCTGACGCCGTTCCCCTGTCCCTCACGGCACCGACATGTTCGATACCCTCTCCGAGAAGCTCGACGCGGCCCTCAAAAACGTCAAGGGCGAAGGCCGCATCAACGAACTCAACATCGCCGAGACGATGCGCGAGGTCCGCCGCGCGCTCCTCGATGCCGACGTCAACTACGAGGTCGCGCGGTCCTTCACCAACAAGGTCAAGGAGCAGGCCCTCGAAGACAAGGTCCTCCAGGCCGTCTCGCCCGGTCAGCAGTTCATCAAGCTGATCTACGACGAACTCGTCTTCCTGCTGGGCGATGTGCACGTCGGGCTCAACAAGGCCAAGCGCCCGCCGACGGTGATCCTCGTGGCGGGCCTTCAGGGCTCGGGCAAGACCACCTTCTGCGGCAAGCTCGCCAAGCTCCTCAAGGGCGAGGGCCGCAACCCGATGATCGCCGCCGCCGACGTGTACCGGCCGGCCGCCGTCGACCAGTTGGAGACGCTCGCCGGGCAGATCGGCGTGCCCGTCTACGCGATCCGCGACGAGAGCGGCACGCCCGTCAGCGACGCCGTCCGCGTGGCCTCCGAGGCTGTCGCCGAGGCGCGCCGCCTGGGCCGCGACACCATCATCATCGACACGGCGGGTCGCCTGCACGTGGACGAGCAGATGATGCAGGAGGTCGCTGACATCCGCGCGGCCATCGACCCCGACGAGATCCTCTTTGTCGTCGACTCGATGACGGGCCAGGACGCCGTCAACACCGCTAAGGCGTTCAACGACCGCCTCAACTTCGACGGCGTCGTCCTCACCAAGCTCGACGGCGACACCCGCGGTGGCGCAGCCCTCTCGATCCGCACGGTCGTCCAGAAGCCGATCAAGTTCGCCTCCACGGGCGAGAAGCTCGACGCGCTCACGGCGTTCTACCCCGACCGCATGGCCCAGCGCATCCTCGGGATGGGCGACGTGGTCACGTTCGTCGAGAAGGCGCAGGAGCAGTTCGACGAGGCCGAGGCGCAAAAGCTCGAGGAGAAGATCCGCAAGCAGACGTTTGATCTGGAGGACTTCTACGAGCAGCTGCAGCGCATCAAGAAGATGGGCTCGCTGAAAGACCTGCTCGGCATGATCCCGGGCGTCGGCAAGCAGATCAAGGACCTCGACGTCGACGACGACGCCTTCAAGCACATCGAGGCGCTCATCCAGTCGATGACGCACGAGGAGCGTCGCAAGCCTGAGATCATCAACGGCAGCCGCCGTCTGCGCATCGCCAAGGGCTCCGGCCTGCAGGTGCAGGACGTGAACCAGCTCCTGAAGCAGTTCCGCGAGATGCGCAAGATGATGAAGACCATGACGAAGCTTTCCGGCAAGGGCCGGGCCGCCTCGCTCCAGCAACTCATGGGGGGGCGTCGCTAGCGCTCCGCTGTTCTTGGTTTTTGGTCCCTGGTTTTTGGTGGGACCACAAACCAACCTCCTCGCAAGCCGACCGTGGTATGGCTTGCCCCGACCAACAACCATACACCAACGACCAACAGCCAAACCATGGCCGTCAAACTCCGACTCCGCCGCATGGGCCGCACCAAGCGCCCGCTCTACGCCGTCGTCGCCGCCGACACCCGCGCGCCGCGCGATGGCAAGTACATCGAAGACCTCGGCCGCTACGAGCCGATCAAGGAGCCCGCTGAGGTCGCGCTCAAGGCCGACCGCATCATGTACTGGCTGCAGCAGGGCGCGCAGCCGTCGGACACCGTCCGTTCGCTGCTCTCGAAGGAGGGCATTATGCTCCGCCTGCACCTCACCCGCAAGGGTAAGGACGCCGAGGAGATCGAGCAGGCCGTGGCCGCGCACCGCGAGCGCATCGCCAGCAAGCCGGGTGCGATGAAGAAGACGAAGGACGAGCGCCGCCGCGAGGCTCTCGAAGCGGAGCGCACGCGTGCCGCTGAGGAGCGCGAGCGTCTGGAGAAGGAGCGCAAGGAGCGCGAAGCCGAACTGGAGCGTCAGCGCCAGGAAGAGGAAGCCGCCGCCCGCGCCGAGGCCGAAGCCAAGGCTGCCGAAGAGGCCGCCGCGAAGGCCGAGGCTGAGGCTGCAGCCGCTGCGGAAGCTGCCGCCGCCGCACCCGCCGAGGAAGCCGCGACTGAAGCTGAGGCGGCTCCTGAGGCTGAGGCTGCTCCCGAAGCGCCTGCCGAAGAAGCGCCCGCCGAAGAAGCGTCGGCTGCCGAAGAATCCCCGGCCGAGGAGGCTGCGCCAGAAGCCGAGGTGCCTGCTGCCGAAGCCGCCCCGGCTGAAGAGGCTGCGGCTGCGGAGGAAGCACCCGCCGAGGAAGCGCCTGCTACTGACGAAGCGGCTCCAACCGCCGAAGAAGCCAAGGCCGACGATCTCACGAAGGTCTACGGCATCGGCAAGGTGTTCGCCACCGCGCTGACGGGTGCTGGCATCACGACGTTCGCGCAGCTCGCCGAGCAGTCGGTCGAGCAGCTCCGCGGCATCATCGCCGACGGAAGCGACGCCAGCGACGCCGCCGCCAACGAGGAGACATGGGCCAAGCAGGCCGGCTTCCTCGCCGCGGGCGACAAGGACGGCTTCAACGCCTACGTGGACGAGCTCCGCGCTGAGAAGTAAGCGTCTCGTCTAGATCAGTGAGGCTCCGGGTGGCATCGGCTCGCCCGGAGCCTTCTTGTTTTCAACCTCCTGCACCATCATGTCTGTCGATCCCATGATGCCTGTCGATCCAGAAGCCTTGCTGCTCATGGGCCGTTGTGGCCGCGCCCATGGCGTCAAGGGCGAGGTGAAAGTCTTCCCTGAAACCGACGACCCGCAGCGGTTCGATCTGCTCGACCGCGTGTTCGTGGGGAAGTCGGTAGCGAAGGTGCAGGAGGCGACCGTCGAGAGCGTGCGCTACCAAGTCGGCAAGGGCGGGCGCGTGACGGTGCTGATGAAGCTCGACCTCGTGCCGACCCGCGAGGACGCCGTGCGTGTGCGCCAACTCAACGTCTACGCGCACGAGGACGACCTCCCCGCGCCTCAGGACGGCGAAGTACTCATCCATCAGATGATTGGGCTAGCTGTGCAGGACGCCGACACCGCCGAGGTTTACGGCACCGTCCGCGATGTGCTCGAAGGAGCGGCCAACCTGTTGCTGGTCGTGGCGCGGGAGGGCCAGCCCGACGTGCTCGTGCCCGACGTGGACGCCATCGTGCTCGATGTGGACGTGGAGGGCGGTGTCATCACGATCCAGCCGCCGGAAGGGCTGATCGAGTAGCGGCGCTGTCGCGCGGGGGGCGTCCTTCGTTTATTGGAGCCGCGCCCAGCCCCACTACCGATGCCGCCCGACGTTGCTCCTCCTGATTCGCCTGACCTGCTCCCTCGCCGGTCCAGTCGAGCCTCTGCGCCTTTAAGCGCGGACCAGGAGCGGCTCCGCGAACTGCGCGCGTTGCTGCTCGGCGAAGACCAGACGGCGTTCCTGGAACGCTGGCGGCAGGTCGAAGGCCAGCGCTTCGACGCCGGCACGCTGAGCGAGGTCTTGCCGGAAGCCGTCCGGCTTCGCAGCCAGCGCGATGCCGAGCAGGGCGACTCGGCGCTCGGCGAGGCGCTCGCGCCCGCTATCGAGGAGGGCATCCAGGCGTCGGTGCAGCAGAACCCCCAGCCGCTCGTCGATGCCATCTTCCCGATCATCGGACCGGCGATCCGGCGTGCGATCCAGCAGGCGCTGGCGTCGTCGCTGGAGTCGGTCAACCAGGCTGTCGAGTATGGGCTGACGTGGCGCGGGCTGCGCTGGCGCATGGAGGCGTGGCGGAGCGGGCTCTCCATCGGCGAGGTCGCGCTGCGCGACACGCTTCGCTACCGCGTTGAGCAGGTCTTCCTCATCGACACCCAGACGGGCCTGCTCCTACGCCACGCGGCCATCCCGAGCATCGCGGCCACAGAGGGAGCCGACGATGCCGACCTCGTGTCGAGCATGCTCTCGGCGGTGCAGACCTTCGTCCGCGACTCGTTTCATGTGGACGACACCGAGGCACTGGACGCGCTCCAGATGGGCGACCTCACCGTCTGGATCGTCCCCGGTCCTGACGCGCTGCTGGCCGCCGTCATTCGCGGGACGCCCCCGCAGGAACTCCGCCTGCTCCTCACCGAAGGCATCGAGGCGATCCACCGCCGCTTCGGGCGCGACCTAGCTGCCTTCAACGGCGACGTGCGTCCGTTCGAGGCCGCCGACCCGATCCTCTACGATCTCCTCGTGGAGCAGCGCAAGGAGAAGGCCGGCGTCTCACCGATGCTGTGGCTCGTGCTCCTCGCGCTGCTCGGCCTCCTCGGGTGGTGGGGCTGGACGACCTACGACCGCACGCAGCGCTGGCAGGCCGCCCTCGATGACCTTGATGCGACACCTGGCCTCGACGTGCTCGTGGACGACCGCGAGTGGGGCCGCTATCGCCTCCTCGGGCTGCGCGACCCTGAGGCCGTCCTGCCCGACTCGATCCTCTTGCGACACGGGTTTGGCGACGGCGACACGGCGCGCAACGAGTTCATTGCTCGCTGGCTGCCCTACCAGTCCGACGATCCCGCGATGGTGACGCGCCGTGCCGCGCGCCTGCTCGAAGCGCCCGCGACCGTCATGTTCACGCTGCGCGGCGATACGCTTGTCGGGACCGGCGTGGCTCCGCGACCGTGGCACCAGACGGCGGCGGGCACCGTGCGTTACGTGCCGCTCGTGCGGGCCCTCGATCTGTCGGCGGTACAGACGCAGACCCAGGCCGCTACGCCCACGGTGGAGGCAGCCGTCGTCCGATTCGGTGGGGCCGATGTCCTCGCTCCGGGCCAGGACGCCGCGCTGGAGGCAGCAGCGCGCGCCGTCATAGCGCTAGCGGAGGCTGCCCGCGCCGACGACGAGGTAGCCACGCTGGAGGTGATCGGGCACACCGACGGGACGGGCACGGCGGCGCGCAACGAGCGGCTGAGCCGGCTCCGGGCGGGTGCGGTGCAGGCTGTGCTGACTCGGGCACTGGATGGAGCGGGCTTGGCAGAATGGGTGGGTTTGCGCACCGTGGCAGCCCGGGACGCATTCCGACTAGGCGAGGGCGCCTCGCCGGAGAGCCGGCGGGTGACGTTCGCCGTGCGAGACATGTGAGGAATAATCTGGAGCGGGTCCGCTCTCGACACAGCTAGCGAGCAGCCTGCGTGTACCGAGGAGCGCTGGATGAGGTAAGCACTGAATCACCGACGTACTGAGCTACCGACGCACTGGCGACGGGGGCACGGCGTTGTGCGCTGTGATTCTTTGAGTGGTCATCGTACCTTGCAGACCTCGTCTCTTCGCCGCTTCCGCCTTGGCCCATGCCTACGGCCACGTCCATCGAATCCGATCTCAAGTCGCTCATCAAAGATGCGGTCCGTGAGGTGCTGCAGGAGCGCCGTAGCTATCTCAAGGACCTCGTTGCTGAGGCGCTCGAAGAGCTCGCCGCCGACGAGGCCCAGCGCGAGCGCGAGGCCATCGAGCAGGCAACCCGCGACCACCTCATGGCGGGCATCAACGCGCAAGCTTAGCTAGGGGGATAGGGCCTTGGGAATAGGGGATAGGGGGCAGCGCCCGTGGACCTTTGGGCTCCGATCCTGCACGCTGCCCGGTCCGAGATCGCGTCAACGAGGCCGCGGGACCATGGGGCTGACCGTCTGGCTCCTCGTCTACACCCTGTTTCCTATCACCTATGCCCTGCTGCAAAGCGGCTGCGCTCGGGACGACCGGGAAGCGCTGGTGGTCTACTCGCCGCACGGCAAGGAACTCCTCGACGCGTACGAAGACGCCTTCGAGGCGGCGTACCCCGAGGTGAACGTGCAGTGGCTCTTTCTCGGGAGCCAGCAGGTGCTCGACCGGGTGCGCACGGAGCGCGTGAACCCGCAGGCAAGCGTATGGTGGGGCGCGCCGCAGCCGCTCTTCATGCGCGCGGCCGACGAGGGGCTGCTGGAAGCCTATGTGCCCTCCTGGTCCGACGTGCTGCCCGACGCTGCGCGCGACTCGGCGTGGCGGTGGATCGGGACCTACCTCACGCCCGAGGTCATCGCCTACAACACCGAGACGCTCGACAGCACCCGCGTGCCGACCGACTGGGACGCGCTCCTCGACCCGGCGACGGCCGTGCCGCTCATCATCCGGACGCCGCTCGAATCGGGGACGATGCGCACCATCTTCGGCGCGATGATTCAGCGCCAGCCAACCACCGAGGAGGGCTTCCGCTGGCTCGCTCGCCTCGACACCGTGACGCGCACCTACGCCGCCGACCCAACGCAGCTTTACCTGAAGCTCGCCCGCGGCGAGGCGACGATGACGCTCTGGAACCTCCCCGACATCGAACTGCAAGCGCGCGACGTGGGCTACCCCTTCCGCGCACTCATCCCCGACAGCGGTACGCCGATCCTCGTCGACGCCATTGCGATCCCGAAGGGGGCCCCCAACCTGACCCGTGCGCAGCAGTTCGTCGAGTTCGTGACGACGCGGTCGGCGCTCATCGACCAGGCGCACCGGTTTCACCGCCTCCCCGCCCGCCAGGACATCCCGCTCGACAGCCTGCCGCCGTGGATGCGCGCGCCCGTCCGCCCGATGGACCTCGACTGGACGCTGCTTGCCGACAGCGGGCAGGCGTGGCTAGAGCGCTGGGACCGCGAGATCAAAGGGCGCGGCGCGGCCTACCTGAGCCGAGAGTAAAGAGTGAAGGAGGTCAGGGCCTTGCCACGGCTTCGGCAGAGCGGTTGCTTCTTCGCCGACAGCCGACAGCCGACAGCCGACAGCCGACAGCCGACAGCCGACAGCGGCGAGTGAAGGGGGAGGAGTAAAGAGTGAAGAGGGGGCGCGCGCTTGACAGGGCGCACCAGGGCGGTTTGCTTCATCGACCATCGACCATCGACCATCGACCATCGACGTGACGCTCTCTCATCTCTTCCTCGTGGCCCTCGGCGGGGCAGGCGGCGCAGCGGCGCGCTACGCGGTAGGGGTGCTGGCGCTGCGGTGGTCCAGCTTTGGGCTGCCCATCGGGACGTGGGTCGCGAACGTGGCGGGGTGTTTCCTGATCGGGCTGGCGCTGCCCTTTGTGCCTGGGCGCGACACCCTGCGGCTGCTCGGCGTCGTGGGGTTTCTGGGCGGGTTCACCACGTTCTCGTCGTTCTCGGCGGAGACGCTTGCGCTGATGGAGGCTGGGCGGTCGGGCTGGGCCCTCGTGAACGCGCTGGGCAGCGTAGCGGTGGGGTTGGTCGCGGCGTGGGCGGGCCTCGCGCTGGGCCGGATGGTAGCGTAGGAGCAATGGGAGAGTCATTCACGACGGCCGTGCGCCCGCCAGAGTTCTTCCCGTCCCTCCCGGTGGCAGCGCTGCTCGTAGCGGTCGATCGGTTCGTAGTCGCGGACACGTTCGCCTACAGCCGCCAATCGCACCAGAACCGGACGCGAATTCGCACCTCGGCAGGCACGGGGCGCGACGCGATGTGGCTCACGGTACCCGTTCGAAAGGGACCACCGGGTCGTTCGATCTACAGCGTGCCGCTTGCCGATCCGCGCGGCGGCTGGCGACGAGCCCACCAGCGCACCCTCGCCGCGTGTTACAACAACGCGCCCTACTACGCGCACTACGCCCCCCAACTGGCATTGCTCTTCGACACGGTATTCGAGGCACCCACACCACCCACGCTCGGCACCCTCACCGTGGCGACGATGCGGTGGGCGCACCGGGTGCTCGCGTCCGATGCTGAGACTGTGGTGGCCTCGGCGCTGCCCGCGCGCCCGAGCACGCTACCCGGCGTATGGGAAGCGGCAGGCCAGGGCACCTTGCTCGCGCTGCCGGGCGTGGTCGAGATCGAGCGCGCCCTGCTCCCCGGTGTGCCGATGCAAGGCCTTGGGTTCGACGAGCAACCTAGGCGGCAAGTCTTCGAGGGCTTTGTGCCTGGGTGTGGCCTCCTCGACCTCGTGTTCAACTACGGCCCCGCCGCGGCCTCGATGCTGCGTGCCGGTAGTAGGCGCTGAATAGGGCGGCGCACATAGGGGGACACCGGAGGGGTGTCCCGGGCTTACGCTGAAAACAGCAGCTATCGGCCTGCGTGAGGAACTGCCGGAGAAACAGGACCGTCGCTTTCCCTCACATCTCTGCGTGCAGGATCGGCGTGGCCTCCGTCGGGTCTCGCCCTGCCGCGTCCTCAGCACCTCTCACTCCACGCCCTATCCCCATGGAGATGATTCCGAATCTCACCTACGAGAATTTCTTCTCGATCAGTCCGATGGCCTACCACATGACGGGCCACATCCTCACCTTGGGGTATGCCGTCATGTTCGCGGGCCTGCTCTACTTCGCGCTCACGATCAAGACCGTGTTGCCGAAGTACCGCATCTCGTCCGTCCTCTCGGCGGTCGTGATGGTGTCCGCGGCGCTGCTGCTCTACAAGCAGGCGCAGAGCTGGGAGTCCTCGTTCCTCTGGAACGGCGAGACCGGCATGTTCGACCCGGTCGCCCTAGCAGGGGGTGCCATGGCAGCAGGCCCCGACGTGTTCAGCAACGGCTTCCGGTACCTGAACTGGCTCATCGACGTGCCGATGCTGCTCTTCCAGATCCTCTTCGTGGTCTCGCTGACGACGAGCACGTTCTCCTCGATCCGTAACCAGTTCTGGTTCTCGGGCACAGGCATGATCGTGACGGGCTACATCGGCCAGTTCTACGAGGTCTCCAGCCCGACGATGCTCCTCATCTGGGGTACGATCTCGACGCTGTTCTTCTTCCACGTCCTCTACCTCATGAAGAAGGTCATCAACGAGGGCAAGGTGGGCATCCCCGCCAAGTCGCAGAAGCTGATGGACCAGATCTGGCTGCTCTTCTTCGTCTCGTGGATGCTCTACCCGGGTGCCTACCTCCTGCCCGTCGTCACGGGTGGCCACGAGGGTTCGATGATGGCGCTCCTCGGCCCCGACGCGAGCGTCGTCGGTCGCCAGATGACCTACACCGTCGCCGACGTGAGCTCGAAGGTGATCTACGGCATCCTCCTCACGATGGTCGCTCAGGACCTCAGCGAGAACGAAGGCTACACCTACAACAAGATGACCGAGGTCGCCTAGCAGGCCCCTCGCCACCACGTCACACGCGCGGCTCCCGAGCATCGGTTCGGGAGCCGCGCCGTCGTTTGGGGCCCGGTAGCCTGCACGAGGAAGCGGAACGGAATCGGGACAATCTGCAACGGCAACACCGCGAACGGGCCGGATAGGCATTTCGCCGCTTAAAAGTGACGGCGGATGGCCGACAACCAGGGAGCGTCCCTCCCTTTGGCTGCCTCGCCGTCCGCGCCGTGTCTACCCTCGCCCTCGTCCTCCTCTCGTTCTCGATGCTGTTCGCCGGAATGGGCTGGACGGCGACCCAGTCGGGCTCGGGCCCAGCGCGGATGGACAAGGACGTGCGGATCCAGTACTACGACATCCAGGGCACGTCGTGGCAGGAGCTCGCCCAGCAGATGCGCGCCAAGGGCCCCGGTGACTTCTTCGGCCAGACGCTCTACCAGATCGGCTACCGCTACACCTCGCAGCGGATGGGCGACCGGTGCTGGGTGGCCGAGGCGACGGTCACGCTGGACGTGACGGTGACGCTGCCCCGCTGGCAACGCCGCAGCGCTGCCGAGCGCGCCGCCCCCTACGAGTTGCGCCGCGACTGGGACCTCTTCCGCACGCGCCTAGAGCGCCACGAGCAGCAGCACGTGCGCATCGCCGAGCGCGGAGCCGAGGCCGTCCGCCGCTTCCTCGACGATGTCCAGGGCGAGTGCACCACGATGGACGAGGTGGTCAACCAGCGCGTCCGCACCATCGTGGCGGAGTGGGACGAGACCAACCGGCACTACGACGTGCGGACGGGGCACGGGCGCACGGAAGGAGCCGTCTGGCCTGTGAGCGCGGACGTGGCGCGGCGCTGAGTAGAGGGCGCTCGGCCTGGTGGGTACGGCGGAAACGTAAACGCCGCGCACACGGTGGAAGCGGCGTATCCCTCGCTCGACCATTCCCCGCCGCATGCCCACCTTCTTCCAGAGCATCCTCGACCGTCTCGCCGCCACCTTTGACCCGGAGCGCACGGGCGAAGCCGTCGCGGTGTTTTTGTCCAACCTGCTGACCGGCCTCGCCGTATTCGCGGTGTTCTACGTGGGCTGGTGGGTGCTCAACCGGCTGCTGCGCAGCGCGTTCAAGCGCGCCGACGCCGATCCTACCTTCGCCAGCTTCGTCCTCGTCACGGCCAAGTTCGCGCTCCTCGCCTTCGGGCTCGTGCAGGCGCTTGCGTCGGTCGGCATCAACACGGCGTCGCTCATCGCCAGCCTCGGGATTGCGGGCCTCACCATCGGCTTCGCGGCCCAGGACGCGCTCTCGAACATCATCTCGGGCATCCTCATCTTCTGGGACCGCCCGTTCGTCATCAACGACCTCGTCGAAGTCGAGGGCGACTACGGGCGCGTCGAGAAGATCACGCTGCGCTCGACGCGCGTCGTCACGCCGGACGGCCGCATGCTCGCCGTGCCGAATACGACCGTCATCAACTCGGTCGTGGCGTCGTACACCAACTTCCCCAACCTGCGGCTCAACATCGAGGTGACCGTGGGCGTGAACGAAGACCTGGGCCGGGTGCGGCGGCTCCTGCTCGACCTGGTCAAGGACGACGCAGCGTTCATGGCGAGTCCACCGCCGCGCGTGGCGGTGACGGCGCTCAACGACTACAACGTCGCGCTCGAACTCCAAGCCTGGATCGCCGACGAGCGCCAGCACGTCCAGGCCCGCTTCGACCTCCGCGAGCGCGTTTTCCAGACGCTCACCGAGGCGGGCGTCGATATGCCGTTTGAGACGGTCCAGCTTCGCCCGGTCGCAGGCGACCCGCTCGACCTGCGGATGAGCCAGGCGGCGTAGGTTGGATATCCATCGGAGAGCAGCTGGCAGCCAAGCGCCGACAGCCCCGGTGCTATCCGCAGCCCCGATGCTATTCGAACGTCGAGAAGTCCGGCGACCGGCGTTCCATGAAGGCCGTGAGCGCCTCGGCCGTCTCGGGCGAGGTGAGGCGTTCGATGAAGTGCGCGCCCTCGGTGCGGATGGTCGCCTGGATGGCGTCGGCGTCGGGCTGGCGGAGGAGCTGCTTCGAGAGGCGGACGGCGGCAGGGGGGCGGCTCGCGAGTGCCTCGCAGCGCTTGAGGGCCACGGTGAGCAGGTCAGGCTCGTGGACGACCTCGTTGACGAGGCCACAGCGGTAGGCTTCCTCCGCATAGAACGGCTCGCCGAGGAGCAGCCACTCTGCCGCTTTCTGCGGACCGACGAGACGGGGGACGAGCAGGCTGCTGGCCGCCTCCGGGCAGAGGCCGAGGTTAACGAACGGCATCTGGAAGCGGGCCGACGGAGCCGCGTAGACGAGGTCGCAGTGCAGCAGCAGCGTCGTCCCGATCCCGATGGCGGGACCTGCGACGGCGGCGACGAGCGGCTTCGGGAACGTAGTCGCGGCGCGCAGGAAGCGGAACACGGCGCTGTCCTCGCCGCGCGGCGGGTTCATCATGAAGTCCGCCAGATCGTTGCCCGCGGTGAAGATCGAGGCCCCGCCGTCCTCGTCGGCCCCGTGGACGAGCACGACGCGCACGGTGGCGTCCCCGGCGGCGTCGGTGAGGACGGCGGTCATCGCCTCGTACATCGCCACGGTGAGCGCGTTTTTCTTGGCGGGACGGTCGATGATGAGCCGGAGGACAGTGCCGTCGCGCTCGGTGCGGATGTGGTCGGACATAGGTCGGGTCAGAAGCGGAGGAGAAGCGGAGGCGTGGAAGATCGGAAGAACGGCGCGCCGGGGTGCGCAGGCGGTCCCGGCGCCGTCGCTATCTTGATAGCTCTCCCGTCTCACCAGCCCGCCGCCCGTCCATGGCCACGCTATCGCTCCGCTCGTCTCGTCCTTCCGCGCTCGACCGGCTGCGCGGCGACCAGGCCTCGCTGGCCCTGCAGGTGGCGGGCGTTGTGTCGTTTGCGCTCCTGGCGGCGTTGGGGGCGCAGCTACGGATCTACCTCTGGGAGGTGCCCATCACGCTCCAGACGCTCGCCGTCTACGGCAGCGGCCTCGTCCTCGGGCGCCGCAACGGACTCCTCGCGATGGCGCTCTACCTCGGGCTCGGGCTCGTCCTCCCCGTCTTCGCAGGCGACGGCTACGGCCCCGCGTACTTCCTCGGGCTTACCGGCGGCTACCTGCTTGGCTACCCGCTGGCAGCGTGGACCATCGGCACGCTCTCGGCGCGGTGGAACAGCCTCCTCGGCAGCTTCCTCGCCGTGATGGCGGGCTCGGTGGTGCTCTTCACCTGCGGCGTCGTCTGGCTTCACTTTGCCGCGGGGCACGCGACCTGGACCGAGTCCATCGTCAACGGCTGGCTCAAGTTCGTCGTGTGGGACCTCACCAAGGTCGCGCTCGTGGCGACGGTCTACACGGGCGCGCGCCGCCTGCTGCGGTAGGGCCTCGTCACGAGCCGCAGGCCACACTGGCCGTGGCGCCGTTGAAGAAGGTGGAGTCGTCGTTGTCCTGCTGCGAGGTGACGGTGGCGCGCACCTCGGTGATACCGCCTGGTACGGCGGGAAGCACGATGTCGAAGAGCGACGCCTGGGCACCCCGGTTGGCATACTGGGTGCGGATCGTGCGGGTCACGGAGCCTGCCGTGGCTGTCACGGTGTGGTAGCGCCCGTCGTCGGTCGTGTCGCCGAGGGAAAACTGCACGCGCACGTCGCGAGGCTGGGACGCGCCCGGAATGGTCAGCACCTTCGTGTGCTCGGGATCCCGGAAGCGCCACACATCCTTCTCGACGATGCCGCCGGTCTGGAAGTAGCCCGCGCGCTCGCGGACGACGTAGAGCGTGAACGAGCGCGGCTGGGCGTGCCAACTCCCGGTCGAGTTGAGGGTAGCGGTCAGCGTCACCTCACCGGCGGGCGCCAGCGCGGTGCTGTAGGCTCCAAGGCTCTGGTGGATGGCAGTGGGGTCCGACAGGGTCACGCTCTCGCCGGTGTCGGTCGTGAACGTGAAGGCGTCGACGCTGGAGTTCTCGGGGCTCTTCACGGTGGCTTGGGCGTGGATGGCGCGGACCGAGGCGGGGTCGGGAATGGTGAGCGTAGCAGGCGTGACAACCGTGCCGATTCCATAACTGCCGATGCCCATTGCGTAGACATCGACTGAGCGGTTCGAGGCGCAGTCGAAGGTCCAGTCGGGGAGGAGGGGTGGATCGGGCAGGACGGGTCCGCCGAAGGTCGGGACGAGGTAGAGGCCCTCGGTCGTGTAGGTCTGGCCGTTGTACTCGCCCGTCACCCGCAGCAGAGCCGTCTCGGCGTCGATGGTGTGGGCCTCGGCGCGCCAGGTACCGCCCTGGAACGGCCGGTTGTTGGCGATGTCGTTGACGGCGAGGATGGCCTCGTCGAGGGTGCCGGTGCCGCCGTTGTAGCCGCGCTCAGCTGCGCGATGAGCCACCTCGTAGCCCGACCGAGCGATCTCGCGGGCGAGGATGTCCTCGCTGTACTCCACCTGCGACCGCGTCATTTCCACCAACGTCACGGAGGAGCGCGACGTGGCGAAGACGATCAGCAGCGAGTTGGCGAGCGCCGCAATAAGGAGACCTTTACCCATGACTGGGGGCGGACTGGGTTAAACGGAGTTACACAGGGTGGATGCGGAAGGCCGCATTCCAGAAGAGCGCAGGGAGGGCGACCTCGTCCTGCATCAGCGGGGGAATCATCGTGAACGAGACGTCGACGAAGGCTGCGTTGGCCTCGGCCCCGGTCGGCGCGCCGACCAGGTCTTGCACCTCGATGTGGAAGCGCGAGAGCGAGGCGGGCGTCTTGCCTGCGTCCTGCCACGCCCCGCCGTTGATGCGCTCGGAGCGCTGAACCTCGTAGAGCTGTACGGTTGCGCCGTCGATGGTCGTGGTGGTGGTCGGCGCGAGGTCATAGCGCACGTCCACGGTCGCGACGACGGGCGTCGGGCCAGAGGTGTCGTAGGTGCGGCGGGTGAACTCGAACCGGGTCGTGCGGCGGTCCGTCCCAGAGCCAGTCTGGGTCGGCATCGTGAGGCGAACCTCACCGTTCGGCAAGCCCATCCCGATGGTGCTCAGGTCGTCTTCGAGCCAGGTGGCGAGGTCGAGGGCCTGCTCTTTGGCGTAGCTCACCGCGCTGACCCGGCGGTCGGCCTCGGAGGAGCGGGCTACGGTGCCGAGCAGCAGCAGCAGCGCGACAGAGCCCGCGATCACGGAGGCGGCGTAGTCAAGAAGGACGTGCATCAGAACGAGGGGAACATGGGAGGCGGCGGGGGCTGAGGCGGCTGGGCACCACCGGCGCGGCGCTGGGCGCGGCTTTCGCGGTAGACGAGCACGCGGCCCATCTCGACGAGTTGAACGTTGGGTTGGCCGCCGAGCATCGGCGCGCGGACGCGCACGACGACGCGCTTCTGCTCGCTACGCTGGCTGCCGCTGAGGGTGCTGTTGCCGTTGAAGCGGCGGACGTAGCTCACCTGCACGTTGGCCTCGAAC
>JBCCRG010000012.1:0-18697 GCA_039208155.1 Bacteroidota bacterium
CACGCCTACGTGCGACGGCTCTACACGGTGTGCTACTGCCGGACGTTCACCGTCGAAGGCTGTGCCCACATCCCCAAGGACGGCCCGGTAGTGTTCGTGACGAACCACCAGAACAACCTGGCCGACGGGCTCTCGGTGCTCTTCGCCTCCATGCGCACGCCCGTCTTCGCTGCCCGCGCCGACTTCTTCCGCGCGCCCGCGGCGGCCCGGGGCTTCGCGGTGCTGCGCGTCCTCCCTATGTACCGCGCCGACCATGGCCGCCGCGCCATCGCCGACCGACTGCCAGAGACGATGGACCACCTCCAACGCCACCTCGCCGCAGGCGGCGCGTTCGCGCTCATGGCCGAGGGCAGTTCGGCCCCGTCGCGGACGCTGCGGACGCTCAAGAAAGGCTGGGCGCGACTCGTCCTCGACACGCTCCCCGAGGCACCCGGTCTGGTCGTGGTCCCGGCTGCGCTGGAGTATTCCGACTGGGACGCCTGGGGCCCCGACGCCCGCGTCGTCTTCGGCGAACCGATTGTGTTCGCTCCCGCCAACGGGGACGTTCCGCGTCACCTCAACGCGATGAACGAACGGCTGTACGACGCCCTCGACGCGTTGATCGCGGACGACGACGCCATCGCGGCGTGGCATCGGCAGATCACGGCGCGGCGGCGTGTCCGCGACAGGCTCTGGCGCATCGCCGGGCTGCCTGCGCTCGTCGTGGCGCTCGTGCTGCTCTTCCCAGTCCTCCTGTTCACGCGCCACCGCGTGCGGACGCATCCGCGCGCGGACTTCCGCTCCACGCTCGAACTCGCCTACGTCGGCCTCGGCGCGCCCGTCTGGCTGGTGCTCGTGGGCCTCGTGGCGGGGGCGCTGGCTGGGTGGGCGTCGTTTGCCATCGGCGCGCTCGCGCTGCCGCTCGTGCTGTGGGCGGCTGCCCGGTGCTGGATCGCGTGGACGGCGGCGTGACGCTTTGCACCGCCCTACTCTGCCTCGACCTCGTCGCCCTCACAGCTGGACGCAGATAAGGCATGGAGTGCCGCCTTCGTGGCCTCGTCGGCGGGGAAGAACAGCTCGATCTTGAAGTCGTCCAGCATCACGTCACGCGGCGTGCTAAAGTGCGACATAGTGGAGAAGAGCGACAGGCGGAGGTCGCCAGCGCGGTAGACCGTCGGCGTGACCGGCCCGAGGTTGGCGTCTCCGAGATCGATGGAGCGCCCGGCCTGCTGCGCCAGGTGGGCGGCGGCGCGGTCGAGTTGGGGGACACCGCCCTGCGCCGCGCTCTCGTTCCACAGCTGATGCGCGGTCTGGTGGGCCACCTGCGGCCAGTTCTCGACACGCTCCGGCATCACATCCGACATCACGAGATCGAGCAGACTGTCACCGATGCCGACGCCGAGTTGCGCGTAGAGCGCGTGCGCGGGCGCGTTCAGGCGTACGATGGTCCAGAGTCGGTCCAGGGCGAGCGCCGGATACGGGGCGTGGCGGTCGAGCGTGTAGGCTACGGCGGCGCGGATGGGGGCCATCTCGTCGGCATCCCAGGGGTGCCCGGAGTAACGCGCGGCGAACCCGGCATAGCTCAGCAGTTGGTTGCGCGCGCCGAGCGGCAGCGCTAGCGCCTCGCCGAGACGCTCTACCATCTCGCGGCTCGGGTGCGCGCGGCCCGTCTCCAGAAACGACAGGTGGCGCGCCGACACCCCGGCCTCGCCTGCGAGGTGGAGTTGGCTGTAGCGGCGCGTCTTGCGCCAGGTCTGGAGGAACGAGCCGAAGGGAGTCATGCGAGAAAATAAAGGCGCGGGGTAGGTACGGCTATTACCTCCGAGGTAATTGATCGGCCCCGGCTGCCCGGCTAAACTGGTGGATATCGCCTCTCCCCACCAACGCCCACGGCTCCATGGCACCTACCCCGATCTCCCCGCTACAGCGTACGCTTCTCCTTCTTGTGACGGCGGCGTTCTCCGTGCTCACCGTCGTCGCCGTCGTCCAGCACGGCTATGTGGGCATCTTAACCTATCAGTTCGCGACCTGGGCGGGGACGCAGGTGCTGGTCGACCTCGTGATCGCCTGCTCGCTTATTCTGGTGTGGCTCTGGCACGACGCCAAGGCGCTCGGACGGAGCCCGTGGCCGTGGGTCGCCCTCACGATGGCACTGGGTGCATTCGGCCCACTGCTCTACCTCCTCACCCGCAAGACGACGGCGTGACCGGCTCGGGCTACGGCGCGTAGCCAAGCGTCTCGAACAGCTCCGGCGATGCTTTGAGGTAGCGGTCCTTGCTCGTCTCCGCGAACCAGGCTGCCGAGACGAAGCGGTTGTTCTGCAGCCGCGCGTTCTCCCAGCCCAGGTCTACGGCGATGGGGTACGCTGACCAGTCGGCGTTGATGAAGCTGATCGCCTTCACGTTCTTCCGGTAGGTCAGCGAGAAGAAGCGCACGAACCAGTCATCCCAGACCTCGACGCCGTTCCGCGCGATGCCATGCACGGGGCTCGTCTCGGCGATCATGACCGGCTTCTTGTGGGTCCGCGCGAACTCGAAGACGGCGTCGGCGGCGGGGTTCAGGCTGCTCGCGTAGAGGTGGCCGAACAGCGAGATCCCGACCCAGTCCACATAGTCGTCGCCGGGGTACCAGGCCGAAAGTGGGTGGCCATCGTAGGGCGGCGAACCGTACGAGTGCCACACGAACGCAACGTTTTCGACGCCCTCGGCGCGCGTGATGTCGACAAACCGCCGGTAGGCCCTGACGTACTCGCCCGGCTCCAACTCGTTGTGCGGGCCGTCAAACTCGTAGCCGATGCGCAGGTAAATCGGCCGCCCTACCGCCTTCGCCCATGCGCTGAATTCCCGAATCACCGGGTCGAACTCGCCCTGGGTGGTCCGGTAGGCGACATCCCACGTGCCCACCATCCAGAGCGCGCTCTGCAGGACGGTGTTCGGGAAGCGATCCGCGAGGCCCTGGTGGTGGTGGATGTCGCCGTGCTCGTTGACGGAGCGGGTCGCCAGCCCGTCTGCGCTGGGGATGCCCCAGTAGGCCGCCCACCCTGCAGGCGGCGGTGCGTCCGGGAAACTCGCCGCGAAGGCATCGGCCTCCTGGAGCGTCTGCCCCATGATGAGCAGCGTCTGACCCGGCGGCGGGACGAATTTGGTCTGCTCGTACGCGTAGGCAAAGCTCGCGTCAGCGGTCGTGTCGATTCGCGCTACCATCGCCTCGACGTCGGGCTCGGGGTTGGAGACCGGAGTGGGGGCCGGGTCGGGCTGCGCAGACCCGGCCCGGATGGGGGCGGACGAGTCACACGCCACCAGCGCCGTGAGCGCGACGACCAGGAGGACGATCTGAGCAACGCGGGAGGGTCGGTTCATTGGACTACGATCTTCGAGGGAGAACACGGGGCCGCTCTGCTGCGGGCACCAGATCTGCGGCATCGTGCCGTCACGCGCGGAGGTAGCCCACGTTCCTGGCTGAGCTCCAGCCTTGCCCTTGGCCGAGCATTGGGATCGTTCCGCCCACCCGAGATAGAACCAACGGACCAGCTATTCCACGAGCGGCCTCCTAGCTGGGCCCGAAGGTCGGCTCTCCACCCTGCAGGGCCAGGGCGACACCCACGGGGTCCTGGATCACCGCGTAGTGAGTCGTCTTCTCAACAATGGCTCCACCGCCCCCGACGACGCGGCGGAGGCTTTCGGCCAGGTCACCAACGGGCAGGTGGATAAGCCACACCGGAGGGAGCCCCTGCTGCGCGCCTCGACGCTGGCGTAGGTCTGCCGCGACCGTCCCCTCGGCGCTCTGCATCTCAACCCGCACGGCGTCGGCTTCGCCTGGCTCCACGGTCGTGGCCCTCCACCCCACCACGTGCTCATAGAAGTCACGACTCGCCAACGCATCGGGCACCGTCAGGGTGAGCCCCGCGATGCGGCCCTGATGCTGGCTCAGCGCAGCCGCGTCCGGCCCGCCAGACACGACCGGAACCACACCAAAGGCTGCCCCAGCGGGATCGACAAGCACCGCCCACTGGCTTTGGCCCGCCTCAGTTTTGCCATGGATCAGGATGCTACCGCCCAGCTCGCTAGCACGGTCGACGCTGGCCGCGACATCCGCGACCTGGATGTGGGGCATCCACTGCAGCGGTAATGCATCGGTTTCAAGGGTGCGCTCTCCCAGGCCGATGACCGGCGTGCCCTCGTTGTTCGTGAGACTCTCCCGCCAAAGGGGCGTGTCCCCCGTTGTGAGGATGGACGCGTAAAACGCGTGCTCGCGCTCATGCTCCGGCACCGCGACATCGGCGCTCACCACACCACCGACGCCGTACACACACGGATTCTGCATCGCTTCGTCTCGTTGGGGTTGGTACTACATCGGCCAGCGCACCACGGCATCGGTGCACCAAGCAAGCAGCGTAGCATACAGCTGACTACGCCTCTCGTGTCGCTCACCCGTCCTCCTCAAGCGTGGACACGGACTCGGGGCGATGGTCGAAGCTGAGCACCCGGCTGATCTTCCACGTGCCGTCAGGCTGCCGCTGCCACAGGTGGACAAACTGCGCGATGGTGCTGGTCGGCGCGCCACGTTCGGTGAACCGGTGCAGGCCCATCTGGATGGCCCCGTAGTCTTGCATCGGATAGACCTCCAGCGTCCCTTCGATGAGCTCGCGCGTGACTCCGTTCTCGCGCGGGCACGACGCCGTGAGCCGCCGGAAGTCGTCGCGCACCGCCTCCCCGTACGACGCCCCCGTCAGATCGTGGTAGAACTCGACATCGTCCGTGAAGAGGGCGTTGGCCGCGTCGAAGTCACAGGCCACGAACGACGCGGCGAAGACGAGGCTGTCCATGCGTGCCAACTCGTCGTAAAGCGGCCCCGACGTAGCCGGGTTAGCATCAGGGCCCTCGTGTGTCTGCTGGGCGTGAGTCACAGCAGACGTGCTCCACACAAGCGCGAACGCGAGGCCCCAGCGTACGGGTCGAATCGTGTGCGAGAGATGACAGGGGCGCGGGAGGAAGAACGGCACAGGCAGGGGTTGCAGCATTGAGGGCTTGGGCGTGCGTTGACGGTTCAGGGCGGGGCGGAGTTACAGCGCCGCTCCTGCGACGGCTCAAGCGCCGCCATCTCTACCTCGGCAACCTCGACCGCGACGGCTGCGTGGAACCGTCGCTCCTCCTCGCTCTCCCCTGCGCTTCGCTCCCATGCACCTCCTCGTCCACGGCGTCTCGATCCCCAAGCTCGGCCTCGGCACCTACAAGCTCACCGGCGCAGACGGGACGCGCGGCGTCGAGCACGCCCTCGACCTCGGCTACCGGCACATTGACACGGCGCAGATCTACCGCAACGAGGCGGAGGTGGGGCGCGGGCTCGCCCAGAGCCCCGTTGACCGCGAGGCCGTCTTTCTGACCACCAAGGTCTGGCACGACAAGCTGGCCCATGCCGACGTGATCGCCTCGACCGAGGAGAGCCTGCGCAAGCTCGGCACCGACTACGTCGACCTCCTGCTCATCCACTGGCCCAACGACGCCGTGGACCTCGCCGAGACGCTCGATGCGTTCCAGCAGCTCCGCGCCGACGGCAAGGCGCGGCTCATCGGCGTGAGCAACTTCCCGCCGGGGATGTTGCGCCGCGCGCTGGAGATCGTCCCTGACCTGGCCACCAACCAGGTGGAGTACCACCCCTACCTCGACCAGTCGGCGCTGCTCGACATCGCAGACACGCATGCGCTCTCGCTCACGTCGTACAGCCCGCTCGCGCAGGGGCAGCTCTTCCAGGACAACACGCTGGCTGAGATCGCCGGGGCGCACGGGAAATCCGTAGCGCAGGTGGTGCTGCGGTGGCACCTCCAGCAGGAGCGGGTCTTTGCCATCCCGAAGGCCTCGTCCGACACGCACCGCGCGGGCAACTTCGACGTATTCGACTTCGCGCTCTCGGACGACGAGATGCAGCGCATCCACGACCTCGCACGGCCCGACGGACGCATCGTGGACCCTGGCTTCGGGCCGGACTGGGACGCGTGATCCCAAATCCGGGAGCAGCATTGCGACCGCATCGGAGCAACGAGGCCGGATTGGGGGCTATTGGCTGTCAGCTATTGGCTTTTGGTTTCGCAAGTCGCAACTCGTTAAGCGGACTTGGTGTGACCACTGGGCGCTTGCTCAGGCAGGCGCGGCACCACCTACTCGGCGACGCTCGGCAACGCTGCCAGGTGCTGCGCCGCGCTCGCGATCAGACTGCTGTCCGCCTCGGCGGCGCGGAGGCGCGCCAGGCTCTCCGTGAGTAGGTCCCGTGCCCCGTCCGTCTGCCCCGTGGCTTGCAGCGCGCGGGCGAGTTGGACTTCCGAGCGCGCGGTGTAGCGGTGGTCCGGAGGCAAGCCGTCGCGGCGGAGGCGGACGGCTTCGCGGAGCAGCGGCACTGCCTGGCCCGGTGTCCCCTGGCTGGCCAACAGCGACCCGAGGCTGGTGAGCGGGAAGGCGAGGTCGATGCTAGTCGGTGCCACGCCAGCCCGGAGCGTCTGGAGAGCCTCGCGGTAGAGGGCTTCGGCTTCGCCGTAGGCTTCCCGATCTTCGTGGATCCCCGCCAGGTTGTGCAGGGCCGGGGCGAGGCGCGAGGGTTCCACGTCGGGGTCGGCGCGGTAGATGTCGAGCGCGCGGCGGTAGGTCACGGCGGCTTGGTCGAGGTCCCCGCGCCGCACGTAGAGGGTGCCGAGGCTGTTAAGCAGGTTGGCGATGGTCGGGTGCGTCGGTCCCAGGCGTGGGGCTCGGATGTCGTACGCGCGCAGGTAGAGCGCTTCGGCCTCGTCGTACGCCCCCTGGTCACGGAGGACGGAGGCCAGGTTGCGCATCGCGGTGGCCGTCTCGGGGTGGTCCGCGCCGTAGACGTGCTCGTTGATGGCGAGGCCCTCGCGGTAGGCCGCCTCGGCCGCGGCGTCGTCGCCCCGCTCCCGCTGGACGATGCCGAGGTTCTGAAGCGCGGCGGCCACGTTGGGATGGGCGTCGCCGAAGACCTGGCGGTTCAGGGCGAGCGACTCCGCGAAGATCGGCGCGGCGTCGTCTAGCCGACCGAACCGTTCGTAGAGGAGGCCGAGGCGCCCGAGCGTCTTGGCGAGGTCGGGCACGGCGGCATCGCCAAGGGCCCGCTGCTGCGTCTCGGCCAGGCGTAGTCGGGTCTCGGCGGCTTCGTAGTCGCCTGTCTGCACGTCGAGCATGCCGAGGTCGCTGAGCACCCGCGCCGTCTCGGCGTGCTCGGGCCCCCACGCCCGCCTGCTGAGGCGTAGCGCTTCCTCCAGGGAGCCCCGCGCCTCGTCGGTGCGGTCGAGGCTGCGCAGTGTCGTTCCGGAGACCCACAGCGCCTCGGCGAGCAGCCTCGGGTCGGCCTCGGCACGGCGGAGGGCCACCGCGTCCTCATAGAGCCCGATAGCCCGCTCCGGATCGCCGAGGTTGCTATAGATATCGCCGAGCACGATCAGCAGCGATGCTTGCAGCTCGGACTGCGCCTCCAGGTCGCGGGGGATGCGCACGGCCCCGCTGTCGAGCACGGCGCGGACCGTGAGCGACTCGCCCAGGGCCACGAGCGGGTTGGCCTGCTCGAAGAGGCCGGTGAGGACGGCCGTCACCTCCTGCGCCTTCGCCGCTTCGAGTTGGGCGCGGTCCCGCTCGGCCGCCAGCCGCCACGTGTAGAGCGTCACGACGACGGCGAGGGCTAGCACAGCGCCCACCGCGATCCCGACCCCTGCGCGATGCCGCTCGACGAACTTCCGCACCCGGTAGGCTGCACTGGGAGCTCGCGCCTCGATGGGGACGCCGGTGCGCTCGCGGCGCAGGTCGGCGAGCAGCGCAGCCGCCGAGGGGTAGCGCCGCTCCGGCTCCTTTTCGAGCGCATGCAGGCAGATCGTGTCGATGTCGCCGCGCAGCCGCCGCCGGAGACGGTCCGTCGAGGTGCGCCGCGCCTCGGCGATGGCCTCCGTGCTGTCTGTAGCCTCGTCGGCCTCTGCGTTGAGGGACCCGGTGCCGCTGCTCGTGCGCTCTTGAACGAGCGTGCTCGGGCGGGTCGGGGTAGCGTGCAGGATGGCGTCCTCCAGCGCCGCCTGCCGGAACGGGTGCCGTCCCGTGAGGAGTTCGTAGAGCACCAGTCCCAGCCCGAACACGTCGGTGGCGGTCGTGACCGGCTCGGCGCGCAGTTGCTCGGGAGCCGCGTAGGCGGGCGTGAGGAGACGCTGCCCGGTCTGCGTGTAGACGCCGTCCTCGCTCCCGTCGTTGGACCCCAGCAGGAGCTTGGCGATGCCGAAGTCGAGCAGCTTCACGACGGGCTGGCCGTCGTCGCCGTCCGCGACGAGGATGTTGGAGGGCTTCAGGTCGCGATGCACCACGAGGCGCCGGTGGGCGTGCTCGACGGCCTCGCACACCACCTCGAAGAGCGCGAGGCGCGCGGCGACGGGCAGGTGGCGGCGGTCGCAGTAGGCGGTAATGGGCTCGCCGTCCACGTACTCCATCACGAAGTACGGTCGCCCATCCTCCGTCTGGCCACCGTCGAGGAGCCGGGCGATGTTCGGGTGGTCGAAGCGCGCGAGGAGCTGGCGCTCGGCCTGGAAGCGCGCGAGCACGGCCTCGGTGTCCATGCCGCGCTTGACGAGCTTGAGCGCCGCCACCTGCTCGAACGTCCCGTCGGCGCGCTCGGCGAGGTAGACCGTGCCCATGCCGCCGGACCCCAGCCGCCGCCCCAGGCGCCACGGGCCGACGCGGTCTGGGTCGAGGTCGTCGAGCAAGGCCGCCGCCCCGAACGCGGTGTCCTCGTCCAGGAGCGGGTGCACCTCCACGTCGAGGAGGGCCCAGACTTCGTCGTAGAGGGCGTCGTCGTCGCCGCACGCCGTGCGCAGAAACGCCGCGCGCTCGGCCGGAGGCTGGTCGAGCGCCGCCCCGAAGAGGCGGTGGATGTGAGCTTGGCGCTGGTGAGTCATACCCGCTACGATGGCCATACGCAGTCAACAGGCACGTCGCGGTCTGATGGCGAGCGTATCGCCCTGCTCGTTCGGGACGCGCTGTCGTCGTGCTGCAAGTTCGTGTCCTCGGCGGGCCGTGTCCAGGCGAACGCGTGCGCTTCGGTTGTGCTCTGCGGCTATGCGTCTGTGCCCTACCTTCGGGCGCGTTCTCGTCCCGCCATCCCACCGCTCCCACGTGCCCACCGAGCCGACCGCCCTGATCACCGAGCCGACGGCGCTCTTTGCGTTCCTCGCTGCTGTGCTGGCGGCCGTCTTCGCGCTCAGCCGCGTGAAGGCGCTGGAGAAACTCTTCGCGGTCCTGCCCCCGGTCCTCTGGGCCTACTTCGTGCCCATGCTCACGACGACGCTCGGTATCACCCCGGCGAGCGCCGTGACGTACGACTGGATGATGCGGTACTTGCTGCCGTTCTCGCTCTTCCTCATCATGCTGTCGGTGGACCTCCGCGCGATCCTCTCGCTCGGCTGGGTCGCCCTGGCGATGATGGTGGTGGGGACGGTAGGCATCGTGATCGGCGGGCCGATTGCGCTGCTCGTCACGGGTGGGCTCCTCAACGACCCGGAGGCCTGGAAAGGCTTCGCGGCGCTCTCGGGCAGTTGGATCGGGGGCACGGCCAACATGCTCGCCATCAAGGAGTCGGTGGGCACGCCCGACAGCGCGCTCGGGCCCATCATCGTCGTGGATACGGTGGTGGGCTATGGGTGGATGGCCGTGCTGCTCTTCCTCTCCGGCTACCAGGCGCGCTTCGACCGGTGGGTCGGGGCCGACACGAAGGTGATGGACCGCGTCAACGCGACGCTGGCCGCGCTCGACCGGGAGCGGAATCCTGTCAGCCTCGAAGCCTTTGGCATCCTCGCCGGGCTGGGCATGGCGGCGGCCGTCCTGTGTCGCCTCGCGGGCGACGCACTCCCGAAGCTCGGCGACCCGACGATCATCAGCCACGGCACCTGGGCCGTGCTCGTCGTGGTGACGGTCGGCCTCGCGCTCTCGTTCACCCCGATGCGGCGGCTGGAGCGGGACGGGGCCTCGCGCGTGGGCTACGTCGCGCTCTACCTGCTGCTCACCTCCATCGGGGCCAAGGCCGACCTCGCGGCGGTCCTCGACACGCCGGTCTACATCCTCGCGGGCGTGATCTGGCTCTCGATCCACATCCTGCTGCTCTTTGGCGCTGCGAAGCTGCTCAAAGCCCCCCTGTTTTTTGTGGCGACGGGCAGCATGGCGAACGTCGGCGGTGCCGCGAGCGCACCCGTGGTGGCGGGCGTCTACCTCCCGGCGATGGCCCCCGTGGGCGTGCTGATGGCCGTCGCGGGCTACATTCTCGGCATCTACGCCGCGCTCGGGTGCGCGTGGCTGCTCGCGCTCGTCGGCGGCGGGTAACGTTTTCGCCGGGCCGTCCGTAGGGGGGCGGTTCACGCTCGATCTCGCCTCTCGCCCGCTCTCCCTTACGTCCGCATGCGCCTGCTTCTTTTCGGTCTCCTCATCGCCTTCGCGCCAGCTACCCTCGCCCAACCCGACAACCTAGCCGGATCCTGGGACGGCGCGATCTCCATCGGTGCGGTGACGCTCGACATCACGGTCACATTTGCGGAAGGCGACTCGCCAACCGCCACGATCGACATCCCGCAGCAAGGGGCGATGGGCCTGCCACTTCAAAACGTGACGATTGACCTGCCCGCGGTGCGATTCGAGTTGCAGGCCGGGCCGGGCCTCGCCGTCTTCGAGGGCACGCGCGACGGCGACATCATCGCAGGGGCGTTCACGCAAGGCCCCGCCTCAGGCACCTTCTCCGTCATGTGGCAGGACCCGGCCTCGACTTCTCCCGAAGCATCTGCCGAGATGCAGCCACTCCCGCCAGGCGTGCTCGCCGAGACCGTGAGCGTCGATACGCCGACCGGCACCCTGCACGGTACGCTCACCTGGCCGGCGGAAGCCGCACAGCCCGTGCCGGGGGTCGTCCTCGTGGCAGGCTCCGGACCGACCGACCGCGACGGCAACAGCATCATGCTGCCGGGCAAGAACAACAGCCTGCGCTTGCTCGCCGAAGCGCTCACCGCTGAGGGCTTTGCCGTGGTGCGTTTCGACAAGCGCGGCGTCGCAGCCAGCGCCGAGAGCAGCATCGCCGAGGTGGACCTGCGCGTGGAGACCTTCGCAGAGGACGTGGCAACGTGGGGTCGTTGGCTCCGCGCCGACGCGCGCACGACGGACGCGCTGACGCTCATCGGTCATAGCGAAGGCACCCTCGTGGGCGCACTCGCTGCTGAGGACCTCGACGCCGACGGGTTCGTAGCGCTCGCCGGGCTGGGCCGCCCCATCCAGGTCGTGCTCCGCCGCCAACTCGCTGCACAGCTCCCAGACAACGTCATGGCGGAGGCCGATTCGCTGTTCGCCACCCTCGAACGCGGTGAGACCACCGACGCGCTCTCCCCCATGCTGGTGTCCACCTTCCGCCCAAGCGTCCAGCCCTACCTCGCCTCGGTAATGGCCTACGACCCCGCCGCACTCGTTGCGGACCTCGAGGCTCCGGTTCTGGTTGTCAACGGGACCACCGACGTACAGGTGGAGGTCGCTGACGGGGAGCGCCTAGCCGCTGCCGACAACGCAGAGTTGGTGGTGATCGACGGGATGAACCACGTCCTGAAGGCCGTCACAGGCACGCTCACGGAGCAGCTTCCGAGCTACGGCGATCCGACGCTAGCGCTCCACCCCGACCTCGTCCCGGCCATCTCCGCGTTCCTCTCGGGAATCGAGTAGAGGGGCACCGGACGGCGGCACAGGGGGCCCTCGGAACGGGTCTCGTGGCCTGGGGTAGCTTGGACCTCCTGTTCCAATGACGCCTCACGCAACGTCTATGCTACGCTCTCGTCTCCTTCGCTCCTGGCTGAGCGCGCTCGCCTCTGGCGCGCTCGCCCTGCTTCTGGTACCCACGGCACTCGCGCAGCCCGCCGACCAGCCTGCCAACACGCTCACCCCCTACCTCGTCGAGATGCTGCGCTCGATCGGCGAGGTGGCCGTCTCGCCCGACGGCGCGACCGTGGCCTACACGGTCCGCACCCCCGCCGACCCGTACGAGGCCAACGCCTCTGCGAGCACGCCGCTCTTCCTCTACGACGTGGCAGCAGGCAGCCACGCGATGGCGCTCGACGCCTCGGTGCGCGGCCTCGCCTGGACGCCGGACGGCCGCCTGAGCTTCCTCTACCGCAGCGAGGACGACTCGGCGACGGGACTCTATGCCATGACGCCGGGCGACGAAGCGCCGCAGGTCGTCGTCGCCCACCCGACGAGCGTCCGCGCCTACGACTGGGACGCTACCTCGGGCCGCGTCGCGTTCATCGCCGACGAGGTGCTGGAGGAGCCGGAGAACCCACTCCCGCTCGGCGGCCGCGCCCCCATCGTCTATGAGGAAAACCGGCCCAACCGTGCGCTTTATGTCTACCAGCCACCGACGCGCATGATGCCGCAGCGGGTGGCCATCGAGGGCTCCGTCTACGCCGTGGACTGGCACCCGAGCGGCGCCATGCTCGCCGTGAGCGTCGCGCCGAATCCGTACGTGGACGCGTCGTACATGTACAAGCGCATCCGGATGCTCGACGTGGCCAGCGGCGAGGTCGTCGGGCGGATCGAGAACCCGGGCAAGCTCGCCAACAAGCTGCGCTTCAGCCCGGACGGTCGCCACCTCGCCTTCCAGTCGGCGCAGGACCTCGGCGACCCGTCGAACGGCCGCCTCTTCGTCGTGCCCGTCGAGGACGCCAGCTTCGAGAACGCCCGCGAGGTCTTCGACCCGATGCGCGAGGCCGACGTGGTGGACTACGGCTGGCTCTCCAACAACGAGGTCTGGACGGTCGTGAGTGCGAACTTCGCCACGCAGACCGCGCTCGAATCGCACACGCTCGACGGCACCGCCACGACACACATCCCGTGGGACCGCGGCCTGATCCTGAGCGACATCACCTTCGCGGAGGACGGCGCACTCGCCTTCAGCGCCGACACGCCCGCCCACCCCGACGAGCTATTCGTCCGCCCAAGCGGGGGCGAGGCCATGCAGGCGACCGACCTCAACCCGATGCTGGACGGCATCCGGCTTGCGCGCCAGGAGGTCATCACCCACGAGGCCCCGGACGGCGTCACGCTCAGCGGCACCCTCTTCTATCCGCTCGATTATGAGGAAGGCCGGACGTACCCGCTCGTCCTCGACGTGCACGGTGGGCCGGAGGCGTTCGTCGCCAACGGCTGGATCACCGACTACAACAGCCAGGCGCAGATGCTCGCCGCGCGCGGCTACGCGGTGTTCTACCCCAACTACCGCGGCTCGACCGGACGCGGTGTCGCCTTCGCCAAGGCGGGCCAGGGCGACCCCGCCGGGAAGGAGTTCGACGACCTCATCACCGCTGCCGACCACCTCATCGAGATCGGCCTCGCCGACCCCGACCGCGTCGGCGTGACCGGCGGCTCCTACGGCGGCTACGCGACCGCGTGGCTCTCGACGCGCTACAGCGACCGCATCGCGGCGGGCGTGATGTTCGTCGGCATCTCGAACAAGATCTCGAAGGTGGGCACCACCGACATCGCCGACGAGGAATTCTACGTGCACGCGCTGAAGCGCCCGTGGGACGACTGGCAGTTCATGCTCGAGCGCAGCCCGATTTTCTACGCGGGGCAGTCGGAGACGCCGCTGCTGATCCTCCACGGCGAGGCCGACCCGCGCGTGGACGCTGGGCAGAGCTACGAACTCTATCGCCACCTCAAGATCCGCAGCGAGGCCCCGGTCCGCCTCGTGCTCTATCCGGGCGAGGGCCACGGCAACGCCCGCGTCGGCGCGCGCTACGACTACGCCCTGCGCGCCCTGCGCTGGTTCGACACGTTCCTCAAGGGCGACGCCGACGCCCTCCCCCCCGCCGCCATCGAGGTCCCTGCCGCGCCGATGTCGGACGCGGCGATGGAGGCCGAGACCGGGATGGGCGAGGAGTAGGGAAGGCAGAAGTTCGAAGCTTACAAGGGCGGGGTATCCGTGTGGTGCCTCGCCCTTTTGTATTCGTCCGGCTCGACTACTACCGCACTTCACAAAGATGTCATGCTCAACTCGTTTACTGCGCGAAGCTTCGCATTCAGCATCTCAGCGATGCTTTGAACCACCGCGGTCATCAGAGATCCTGAGTCGAGCTCAGGATGACAGCCGGAGGTACCGGCGCAGTGCCTCGCCTCTCTTCGTGCTCTAGCCTCAGGCGCGAAGCGATAGGCGGGCGGCCTTCACGGGGCGTTCGTGGGCGGCGGGCACGACCTCCACGTGGAATTGCGTTACCGGGCCGCAGGCGTCGGTTATCTTCGTCTGCTCTACTCCACCCGTGATCATGGAAGCGCGCACGTCGCCGCGCCACTCGTCTGAAACCTCTGTCCGTGCTATGTCTGGCAAGCTGATCGACCGACTCGTCGCCGCTGGCGTCTTCGTCGTCGCGCTCGTGCTCTACCTGCTCACCGTCGCGCCGACGGCGTCGTTCTGGGACTCGGGCGAGTTTATCGCCATCGCGCATGGGCTGCAGGTGTCGCACCCGCCGGGCGCGCCGTTCTACATGCTCGTGGGGCGCTTCTTCTCGATGGTGTTCGCGCCGATCCTGGACCTGTTCATGGACACGCGGCACATCGCGCTGGCGGTGAACCTGGTGAGCGTGGTCGCGAGCGCGCTCACGATCCTGCTCACGCACCTCGTGATCGTGCGGCTCGCGCGCATCTGGAAAGGCCACCCGGATAGCTGGACGCCGGGGCAGCGCCTCGGGGCGCTCGCGGGCGGCGCCATCGGCGCGCTCACGTTCGCGGCGACGGACTCGTTCTGGTTCAACGCGGTCGAGGCCGAAGTCTACGCCCTCTCGATGTTTTTCACGGCCATCGTGGTGTGGCTGACGCTCGTGTGGCGCGACGACACCATCGCGGAGGAGGCGGAGCTGCGTGCGCGTGGCGAGCACCCGTTTGGGCTGCGCTCGGACCGCTACCTCGTGCTCATCGCCTACCTCTTTGGCCTCGCCATCGGCGTGCACCTCCTGAACGTGCTCACGCTGTTCTTCATCGCGCTGATCGTCTACTTCGTCAAGTTCGACCGCAAGGACTGGACGACCGGGCAACGTACGCTGGGGGTCGTCGTGGCGGGCGTCGTAGCGACGGTACTCTTCGGGATGATCTACCCCGGCGTCGTGCAGATGCTGCCGGACTTCGCCGAGCGATCGGGCTTCCCCTTGGCGTTCACGATCCTGCTGATCCTGCTGATGACGGGGGCCGTCTGGATCACGCAGCGGCGGGAGATGCCGGTCGCGAACCTGCTCGCGCTCTCGTTCGCGATGATCCTGATCGGCTACTCGTCCTACGCGCTCATCTTCATCCGCTCCGCGGCCGACCCGCCGATCGACGAGAACGACCCGGAGACGGCCGAGGCCATCGTGAGCTACCTCAAGCGCGAGCAGTACGGCAACACGCCGCTCCTCACCGGCGCGACCTTCGACGACCGCACGGGCACGCTCGGCCGCGAGGAGGTGCTCTTCCCCCGCCGCTGGTCGCCCGACCCGAACCACCAGCGCTACTACGCGCAGTTCGACTCCGACGGCGACTACTTCTGGGGCTACCAGATCGGCGAGATGTACATCCGCTACTTCCTCTGGAACTTCGTCGGCAAGGCCTCCGATGAGCAGGGCGCGCGCTGGATCTCAGGCCTCGTGCCCGGCGAGACGGACGATGTGCTCTACCGAAGTCCGTCCGAGCGCGCTACGCGGAACGCCTATTTCGGGCTACCGCTCCTGCTCGGGCTGCTCGGCATGGCGTTCCACTTCAGCCGCGACTGGCGAAGGGCGCTCTCGGTGCTGGCGCTCTTCTTCATGACCGGCATCGGGATCATCCTCTACCTCAACCAGACGCCGTTCCAGCCCCGCGAACGCGACTACTCGTACGTGGCGTCGTTCTTCGCCTTCAGCCTGTGGTGCGGGATCGGCGTGATGGGCCTGATCGAACTCGCGCTCGGCCGCCACGGCACCGCCCACAGCGACGAGGAAGCGCCCGACGTGGACGCCGCCGCGCCGGCCGACGCGAGCCGCCTGCGCATTGCGGGGCTCGTGGCCGCGGTCGCTTTCCTGGCAGTGCCCGCGCTGATGATCGTCACCAACTTCGACGACCACGACCGCTCGGGCCGCTACATCGCGCCCGAGTTCGCGGCGAACATGCTCAACAGCACCGCGCCGAATGCGCTCATCTTCACCAACGGCGACAACGACACCTTCCCGCTGTGGTACGCCCAGGAGGTCGAGGGCATCCGCCAGGACGTGCGCGTGGTGAACCTGTCGCTCCTGAACACGCCGTGGTACATCAAGCAGCTGCGCGACCAGTGGAGCCACTCGTCCGCGCCGCTACCGATTACGCTCACGGACCGCGAGATCGACGACATCGGCTTCCAGGAAATCCCGAAGGGGGCCACGCTGACGCTGCCCGTTGATGGCGCAGCGCTCTCGTCGGAGATGGTCGATGCGGCCGGGCTGGCGGGCGACTCGCTCGCGCCGGTGACGTGGGTGATCGAAGGCCGCCCGCACCCGTTCACCGACGAGGCAGAGCTGCTGCAGATCTCGGACCGGATGACGCTCCACATCCTCCAGGAGAACGCCCGCAACGGCTGGGAGCGCCCGGTCTACTTCGCATCCACGATCGCACGGGCGTCCGAGTTGGGACTCCAGCGCTACTTCCAGAACGAGGGCCTCGCCCGCCGCGTCGTGCCCATCGCGAGCGACACGCCCGGCGGGCGCGTTGTGCCGGAGGTCGCGATGGAGCGGCTGGGGTCGTTCCAGTTCACCAACCTCGCCGACCCGGATGTCTACTACGACGAGAACATCCGGCAGATGGCCGACAACTACCGTGCGGTCTTCGCCACCATCGCGCAGGGACTGGCCCAGCAGGGCAACACCAGCGAGGCCCGCAGCCTCCTCGACCGCATTCGTGAGGAGGTCGATTATGACGTGATCCCGCCGGACTTCTTCTCGCTCTACACGCTCGCCACAGCCTACGAGGCGCTCGGCGACCGCGAGCAGGTCGTCGAGGCGATGCAGGCAGGCGAGGACCTAGCCCTCCACCTCATCCTGGGCCGCTCCGACTCGGACATCCGAACGGGGATGCAGTACGCCCAGTTCATCCAGCAGACCTACGTCGCCAACGACGCCTTCGACGAGGTCGCCACGTTCTCCAACGAGATCGCGGACGCGCTGGAAGATGACAGCTTCCGCCTCAACGCCGACTCGCTCCGGCAGGCCGTCGAGCGCGCGCGCATCGCGCCGCCCACCCCCGACGCCGGACTCCCGAGCGACGCGGGGTGAGACGGCTTCGCTGTGCTTCCGTGTTGCAGTGGGGCCGTGTTTCCGTGGAGTTGTGCCTACCCGATGGCGCGTGACGCGTAGCGCTAGGAGCCAAAGACGGACCCCTGAGCGGCACTACGGTTACACTGCAATACGGGCGCACGCTCGCAGCTCGGGAGCAAGGTGCGCGCGGGCTTCGTAGATTGGCGCACCCTCGTCAAGACCGCCGCCTCCCCCGTCCCACCCATGGCCTTCGCCTTCTCTGCTGCCGACTTCGACACGATTGCCGAGGCGCTCGGCGTGCCGGTCCAGCGCGACGGGACGCTGGTGCGCTACGAGCTCACGCACGCGGCGAGCGGGCGCACGCTGGCGCTGGAGATCACGCCGGAGGTCGGCCTCCCCGACAGCGGCGACGGCGTCCCGGCCACGCTCGCGCTCGTCTCGGTCTACGCGACCAACTCGTTCCTCCAGCTGCAGGGCTGCACCGGCTTCGTCGCCTCCGAGGAACTGGGCGAGGTGATCTTCTTCGCGAAGAACGGCGGCGCGACGAGCGGCTTGGTAGTCGAGCGCGAGGCGGGAAGCTCGCTCTACGCCAACGTCACCGACCGCCTGCTCTCGGCCGACTTCACGCAGCTCCCGCCTGAGGTGATGATGAGCGCCGTCGCGCTCTCCCTCAGCGAATCGCTGTTCGACGAGGAGAGCGGGTTTGGAAAGGGCTGAGCCCGTTCACGTCGAGCACGCACACCCCACACGTGCGCTCGATGACACGACCGTGCGAGCCACAGTGACGCGGGTACTGAACGGCGAGGGCTTCACGGTGCGCGACATCAGCATCGTACTCGCCGATCACGCGACGGTGCTGGACCTCAACCGTGCCTGGCTCGACCACGACTACACGACCGACGTGCTCTCGTTCAACCTCGACGAGGACGTGCTGGCGGAAGGATTCGTGGAGGGCGAGGTGTATGTGGACCTCGACACCGCAGCCGAACGCGCGCCGGAGTTTGGTACCACCTTCGAGACGGAGGCGTTACGCTACGTCATCCACGGCGTGCTCCACCTCGTAGGCTACGACGACGCGACGCCGGAGCAGAAGGCCACGATGCACGCACTGGAAGACCGCTACCTCGCCAGCGCTGGCGCGTGAGTGCGGGCCGCTTCGGCGTAGAGCGCCTCCATCGCTGCGACGTGGTCGGCCCACCGAAACTGAGACGCGGCGCGCTCGCGTCCAGCCGCGCCGAGGCGTGCCGCGAGGTCGTAGTCGCTCGCGAGCCGGTCCAGCGACGCAGCTAGGGCTCCGTTGTCACCGGGCGGGACGAGCAGGCCGGTCTCGCCATCCACGACCGAGTCCAGGAAGCCACCCGACGCACTCGCCACGAATGCGCGGCCGTTCGCCGCCGCTTCGAGCGCGGTCAACCCGGCAGGTTCCGGCCA
>JBCCRG010000013.1:0-18333 GCA_039208155.1 Bacteroidota bacterium
ATCCAGGTCGTGGACGACGGCTGCGGGAGGGGGCCGCGCGACGCGCTCGGTTGCTTCGGCCGCCACGCCACGAGCAAGCTGCGCTCAATCGACGACCTCGAACGCCTCCACACGCTCGGCTTTCGCGGCGAGGCACTCGCCTCCATCGCGGCCGTGGCGCAGGTCGAGCTGAAGACGAAGCGGCGGCAGGATGCGGCCGGGACGCTGGTGCGCGTCCACGGCGGCACCGTGGAGGAGCACCGCCCGTGCGCGGCCCCGGACGGGACGAGCATCGCCGTGCGGCACCTGTTCTACAACGTCCCAGCCCGGCGCAACTTCCTCAAGAGCGCCGCCACCGAGTTCAAGCACCTCGTCGAGACGTTCCAGTTTCTCGCGCTCTCGCACCCGCGCGCAGGCTTCCTGCTCACGCACGACGGCGCGGAGGTCTACCGCACGCCCACGCAGTCGGATCTCGACTTCGAGGAGGCGCTGCGGCGGCGCGTGGTGCAACTCTTTGGCGAGAAGTACAACGGGCACCTCACGCCTGTCGCTGAGACGACGAGCTACCTCTCGATGCGCGGCCTCGTCGGCCCGCCACACCTGGCGCGGCGCACGCACGGCGAGCAGTTCTTTTTTGTGAACGGGCGCTACGTGAAGTCGCGCAGCCTCAGCCACGCCGTCGCGGCAGCCTACGGCGAGGCGCTGCCCAGCGGCACGTTCCCGTTCTTCGCGCTCTTCCTGGACGTCGACCCGCGCCACCTCGACGTGAACGTCCACCCGACGAAGACGGAGGTGAAGTTCGACGACGAGCGCGGCGTCTACAGCTTCGTGCGCGCTGTGGCACAGAAGGCGCTCGGGGCCGCGCTCCTGAGCCCGCAGCTCGACGACGCCTCCGCGCGGACCGTTTCCATGGGGGCCGGAGAGCGCGAGGGCCAGGGAGACGGCGAGGGGACGCCCGCCACTCCCGCGTCTAGCCCAACCTTCTCGGGTGCGCCCCGTCCCGTGCAGTTTCGCGGCGTCGAGTCGGGCAGCGGCAACTTGCCCGCACGCCCCGCTTCCGGCGGCGGTGCGTCGTTCAGCGCCCCGCGTCCGACACGCCTGTCCAGCGGCCCCCGCCTCGACGGCCGGGAGCAGGCCGCGCGGCTCTACGGCGGGGCCGTCCCCGAAGGCCTCGATCCGGCCGGGCTCGACCTCCCCGACACGCCGCCCGCGACGCCGTCGGCCCCGATCCCCTCGAAGGCGCGGCCCGACCAACTCGACCTCATCTCTGACGCGGCGCTCGAAGCGGATACGCCTACCGGGACGCCGCCTGTCTGGCAGCTCCACGGCCGCTTCTTGCTTACGCCGATCCGCACGGGGCTCCTCGTGGTGGACCAGCACGCCGCGCACCAGCGCGTGCTCTACGAGCAGACGCTCGCCACGCTCGACGGCGGCCTCGCTGTCTCGCAGCAACTTCTCTTCCCGCAGACGCTCGACATCGCGGCGGCCGACTTCCCGCTCTTCGAGGAACTGCTCCCTGACCTGCGTCGCCTCGGCTTCGAGATCTCGCTCGCGGCGGGCCGCACCGCGCTCCTGCACGGCGTCCCCGGCGGCATCAGCGAGTCGGCGGTCCACTCGCTCCTCGAAGATGTGCTGGAGCAGTTCAAGAGCCTCCGCGACACGCTCCGCCTCGCACCGCAGGATGCGCTCGCGAAGTCCATCGCCCGCCGCAGCGCGATCCCAGCAGGCCTCCGCCTCGACGAGAAGGCCGCCCGTGCACTCATCGACCAGCTCTTCGAGTGCCAGCAGCCCTACGCGGACCCGAACGGGCGGCCGACGATGACGAAGATGACGCTAGACGATCTCGCCAGCCGGTTCGGATGAGCGCCGTGTTGCCGGGCTTGGAGCGTCGTGTCGCGGCCTTTATCGAGGCGTACCGCCTGCTCACCCCGGGACAGCGCGTCGTCGTGGGGCTGAGCGGTGGTGTGGACTCGGTCGTGCTCACGCGGATGCTCGTGACGCTCGGCTACCAAGTCATCGCGGTGCACGTGCATCACGGGCAACGGGCGCAGTCGGCGATGGACGACGCGCTCTTTGCCGAGGCGCTGGCCGATCACCTGGGGGTAGCCTTCAACCAGATCCGGTTGCACATGGCGCCCGCTGCAGCGAACCTGGAAGCCCGGATGCGCGAAGCGCGCTACGACGAGCTGCATGCCGAAGCCCAACGGGTCGGCGTCGATGCGGTCGCTGTCGGGCACCACCGCGACGACCAACTGGAGACGGTGCTGCTCAACCTGCTACGCGGGAGCGGGCTGCGCGGCCTCGCTGGGATGCGGCCTGCCCGCTCGCTGCGCCCCGGCTCAGACGTCCGCCTCGTCCGGCCGCTGCTGGGCATCTCGCGCGCTGATCTCGTGGCGTATGCGAAGGAGCGAGGCTGGACGTGGCGCGAGGATCCGACGAACGCTGACACGACGTTCCGCCGCAACGCGCTCCGGCATCGTGTCGTGCCTGTCCTGCGCGAGGTGTTCGGGCCCGGCGTCGACGCGAGCGTCGCCCGCACGGCCGAACTCGCGGCGGCCTATCTCGACGCCACGTCCTTGCCCGACCTCGCCGAGTTCGATGAGGCGCGCGCCCTGCCGCTCGATGTGCTTGCCGCGCTGCCCGGTGTGTTTCGTGACGACCTGATCGGCCGGGCGCTCGCCCGCTGGCTCCCCGGCGCGCCACGCTCGCAGGCTACCATCGAGGCTGTCGGGGCACTCACGGACGCCCAGGTGGGGCAATTCGTGCCGCTCGGATCTGCCGGATTGCTCGGACCTGCCGTGGTCTGGCGTGAGCGGGAGACGCTGCAGTTTCTCGATTGGGATCCGCGCGGTACGTGGGACCCCGTGAAGGTTGCAGAGGGTGGCGAAGTGGTGGCAGGCTCCGCACCGCGCGCGTTTCGCATTGAGATCGAACAGCGTGATACCGTGCCTACGCTCGCAGCCATGCGCGCTGAGGCCCCGCAGGTGGTCAGCCTCGATGCCGAGCAGGTGCCGTTTCCCCTCACGGTGCGACCGTGGCGGCCCGGCGATCGGATGCGCCCGCTCGGACTCAACGGGCACAAGGCCGTGAGTGACCTCCTCAGAGACACCAAGGCCCCAAGCGCGTACCAGCCAGGATGGCCCGTGGTCGAGAGCGACGGACGGATCGTTTGGGTTGTGGGAATCCGCATCGCTGAGCACGCGCGCGTGACGGCGCAGACGGCGCAGGTTGTACGACTGCGCTGGGCATAACACCATATACGAGTAAGCCGTGTGCATTGCCTGCTTTTCCCACCTTTGTCATCCCGGACTTGATCCGGGATCTATACGGTGCATCGCATGGATTTACTGCGTAAGCTTCGCTTTCCGCGTTCGCGGGAATGAGTCCGGGATGAGTTTGCACGGATGTTCTCCAGAAATGGGATAAGCCCAGGTGCGCGAGAAAGTCCCTTCCTGCCTCGAACTTCATGGCAGACAGTCGGGGGCTGCCTCGTACTTTCCGGCTCCGGACCCTCGATGCCGTTTCGCGACTCGGACCACCGACCGACTCCAGCCATGCAGCCTCTCGTCACTGCCGCGCCCGATTCCGTCACCTGTCAGGGCGAGGCCTTCCGCCTCTACATCTCCGAGCAGCAGCTCCGAGACCGCCTCACCGAACTCGGTCGCCAGATCGACGCCGACTATGCCGACGCGGACCAGCCGCCGATCATGGTGGGCCTCCTTAACGGCGCGTTCATCTTCATGGCCGACCTCATGCGGGCGGTCACGATCCCGTGCGAGATGGACTTCTTCAAGCTGTCGTCCTACGGCGAGAGCAAGGTGTCGTCGGGCCAGGTGCGCGAGCTCAAGGGCGTCGACGCCGACCTCAAGGGCCGCCACGTGATTGTGGTCGACGACATCGTGGACACGGGCCTCTCGATGCGCTACATCCTCGACCGCATCGGCACGATGCAGCCCGCCTCGGTGCGCGTCGCAACGCTGCTACACAAAAAGGCCGCCACCAAGGTGCCCGTCCGGCTCGACTACGTCGGCTTCGAGATCGACAACCTGTTCGTGATCGGCTACGGCCTCGACTACGGCCAGCTCGCCCGCAACCTCCGCGCGATCTACATCCTCGACGAATGAGGCGGTGGCTCTCCGCTCTCCGCCACCGGCTACGGTCAGCCAGACCGAGGGCCATGCGCCATTCGCCTGACGCCTCCATGATCCAGCCCCTCACCACCGACGACTACCCGGCGCTCCTCGTCGCTGACGGCCCGCTCGTGCTCTACAAGCACAGCCACCGCTGCCCGATCAGCGCAGGCGCACAGCGCCGCCTGACGACGTTCGCGCTGGAGCACCCGGCGGTCCCCGTCCACGAGGTCAACGTGATCGACCAGCGGGAGCTCTCGCAGCAGATCGCGGCGGACCTCGGGATCGAGCACGCATCGCCGCAGGCGTTCCTGTTCGTTGGCGGACACGTCGTCTGGCACGACTCGCACGGACGCATCACCGGTCCTGCCATCGAGGAGGCGCTGGGAGCAGACGCGGCCTGAGGAAACGGAGGGGCGGCGTACCCGTAGACGTCCACACGGGGATCGGCGGTGCGCACGAGTTGGCCCTCCCGGAAGCCAGTTCACCGCGCCGTCCGGTCCCCGCTTTGCGTGAGGGTGCTCGCGCTACTGCGGGTTCCAGCCGCCGTCCGGGCTGAGGCGGAGGATGCGGTCGGGGCCGTTTGCGACAATGTAGATCGCGCCGTCGGGACCGTTGACGGCTTCGCGGACGCGGCCCATGTTCTTCAGGATGACCTCGTCGTGCAGCACGCGGTCGCCAAGCGCGTCGTCCCGTTCCAGCGTGAGCAGGCGCACCTCCTGATAGGCGAGGGCGGTCACGAGCAACTGGTTCGTCCATCGCTCGAAGAGCGTGCCGGTGTAGAACTCCGACCCCGCGACCGCGATGGAGGGGCGCCAGAAGAAGACGGGCTGCTGCATGCCCTCGGCGCGGCGGCGCTCGGAGAGGACCGTCCCGTTGTAGTTGATGCCGTAGGTGATCGTCGGCCAGCCGTAGTTCACGCCCGCGTCGATGCGGTTGAGCTCGTCGCCGCCGCGCGGGCCGTGCTCGACGGACCAGACGGCTCCCGTGAGCGGGTCCACGGTGAGGCCCTGCGGGTTGCGGTTGCCGTAGGTGTAGATCCCCGGGATCGCCGACGCGTCGTCCGCAAACGGATTGTCGGTGGGGATCGTGCCGTCGGGGCGGAGACGGTAGGTCTTACCGTTGGGCAGGTTGAGGCGCTGCGCATCGTCTTGCACGCCCCGATCGCCGATGGCGAAATAGAGGAAGCCGTCACGGTCGAAGATGATGCGCGTGCCGTAGTGGAAGTCGGTGTCACGGTAGGTGGCGAGTGGGGCCTCCCAGACGACCTCCTCGTTGGTCCACTGCAGCGCGTTCCAGTCGGCCCCGCTGAGCTGGCCGCGCACGACGCGCGTCATGGCGGGGCCGCGCCGCTCGGGGTGGGGGTGACTGTAGGCGAGGTAGACCCACCCGTTCGTGGCGTAGTCAGGGTCGGGCGTGACGTCGAGCAGGCCGCCCTGGCCGCGCGCGCGCACCTCAGGGATGCCCGCCACCGGGTTGGGCTGGAGCACGCCGTCGCGGAGGACGCGCAGCGCGCCGTCCTGCTCCGTCACGAGCGCGGTCCGCCCATCGAGGAACGCGAACGCCCACGGCCGGCTGACCCCATCCGTAAGCACCTCGACGCGCACGGCGTAGTCGAGCGTCCTGACGGTCTCTAGGACACGGAGGGAGGGCAGCACGAGCTCATCGCTGGCCGGGCTGTCCGGCAGCACTGCGGGGAGATCCGTCGCTGGGAGATCCGTCGCTGGGGAGTCCGCTGAGGTGGCAGCGGTCGAGACGCGCGGGCGCTCGGTGTCAGGGGCCGTGCCGCACGCGGCGAGTCCGCACGCGAGGACGAGGCCACACACGAGGAGAAGAGCAGGGATCGGACGCATCGGAGAAAAGGAGCTTCGTACCAGCTCCGAGCGGAGCGGTGCGATTGGGTGGGGGCAACGGGGCCGGGCGACCGCCGCAACCCTTTGGGATAGGCTGGTGGCTATGGCTCTCGGGCGGAAAGGTCGAAACGCCGAAAGCCGATGGGATGCCGCGCGGGTAGGGTGGGAGGAGTATGCGGACGGGGCGCTCGGTTGGCCCCTCCTACGCACACACCTCGATACCCTATCTTCGGCCACGTCTCTACGCGCTGCGCCTGTCCATGCTCCCTTCCCTCTCTTACACGTCGGCCAACGGTGCAGCTGCACCCTCCTCGCGCGGCCTCGTCCTCCTCGGCTCTACCGGCTCCATCGGCACGCAGGCGCTCGACATCGTCCGCCTCTTCCCGGACCGCTTCCGCGTGCGCGCGCTCACGGCCGGACGCAACGCCGACCTCCTCGCCGCCCAGGCCGAAGAGTTCCGCCCGTCGCTGGTGGTCATTCAGGACGAAGCGGCGGCTCCTGCGCTGCGGGCCCGGCTTGCCCCGCTCGGCATCGACGTGCTGGCTGGGGAGGAGGGGCTGGTGGCGGCGGCATGCATCGACGGTGCCGAGGTCGTGCTCACGGCCGTCGTCGGGTTTTGCGGGCTGCGGCCGACGCTCGCCGCCATCGGCCAGGGCCGCACGATCGCGCTGGCGAACAAAGAGACGCTCGTGGTCGCTGGGGCGCTCGTCGAAGCCGAGGCGCAGCGGCACGGCGCGACGGTGCTGCCGGTCGATAGCGAGCACTCGGCGCTCTTTCAGTGCCTCGTCGGTGAGGACCTGGGCGCGGTCGAGCGGGTCACGCTCACGGCGTCCGGAGGGCCGTTTCGCACGCGCCCGGCGGAGACGTTCGAGGCCATCACGCCGGGCGAGGCGCTGCGCCACCCTAACTGGAGCATGGGTGCGAAGATCACCATCGACTCCGCGACGCTGATGAACAAGGGCCTCGAAGTCATCGAGGCGCGGTGGCTCTTCGGCCTCGACCCGGACCAGATCGACGTGCTCGTGCACCCGCAGTCGATCATCCACTCGATGGTCACGTTCGTGGACGGCTCCGCGAAGGCGCAGCTCGGCGTGCCGGATATGAAGGTGCCGATCCAGTACGCGCTCACTTACCCCGACCGCTGGCCCGCCCCACATCCCCGCCTCGACTGGACGCAGGTCGCCTCGCTCGACTTCGAGCCGCCCGACACCGACCGCTTCCCCTGCCTCCGCCTCGCCTTCGAGGCGCTGGAGGCGGGCGGGCTGGCCCCGTGCGTGCTCAACGCCGCCAACGAGGTGGCCGTGGCGCGCTTCCTCCGTGAAGAAATCGGCTTCACCGACATTCCCCGGATCGCGGAGGCGGCGCTGGACCTTGAAGCGGGCCAGCCCACGGCCGCCAGGGCGCACCTCGACGTGGAGGCGCTCGTCGCCGCCGACGTCCGCGCTCGTCGCCGGGCGCAGGAACTCCGCCGCGCCGTCGTCCTTTAGACGCGGGCTTCTCCGTATCGATACGTGCGCCTTGCGACCCGTTTCGTACGGGCGGCTTGCAAGCCGCCCCTACCGAGCACGATGCGCTGGCAGTTCTACCGTGTTGACGCGCCACTTGCGACCTTCGACCTGCATTTATGGAATTCCTGCTCACGGCGTTCTCGTACGTCTTCTGGGTCGTCATCGCGCTCGGTATCCTCGTGTTCGTGCACGAACTGGGGCACTTCCTCGCGGCCCGCGCCTTCGGGATGCGCGTGGACAAGTTCTCCATCGGCTTCCCGCCGAAGCTCTTCGGCAAGAAGGTCGGTGACACCGAGTACGTCATCGGCGCGACGCCGCTGGGCGGCTACGTCAAGATCGCGGGCATGATCGACGAGTCGATGGACGCGGACTTCGTCGGGTCGGAGCCGCAGCCGGACGAGTTTCGCTCGAAGCCGGTGTGGCAGCGCATCGTGGTCATCACGGCGGGCGTGATCTTCAACCTCATCTTCGCCTGGCTCGTCTACATTGGCCTCGCGTGGGGCTACGGCGACAGCTACATCCCCGCCGAGAACGTCGAGCAGGTCTACGTCGCCGAGGGCTCCATCGCCTACGAGATGGGCCTGCGCACAGGCGACCGCGTGGTGGCCGTCAACGGCGACCCGCTGGAGCGCTACGACGACTTCGAGCGGCCCGATGCTTTCGTCGCCGACCCGTTCACGGTCACCGTCGAGCGCGGCGGCCGGACGCAGACCTTCACAGGTCCGGACCAACTCCTGTCGCGGCTCAGCAGCGTCGAGCCGTCCGAGCTCGGCACGACGCCGTTCGGCACCTCGATTCTCCCGGCCGCTATCGGGAGCGTGATCGGCGAGTCCGCGGCCGACGAGGCCGGGCTGCTGCCCGGTGACCGCCTCCTCACCCTCGACAGCGAGCCGGTGGCGCTCTGGAACCAACTCACCGACGCCGTGCAGGCCACCGACGGAGCTCCGGTGACGCTCACGTTCGCCCGCCCCGTGGAGGAGGGCGCGGATGAGCCCGCAGCGTCCCTCACGCTCGTTGAGGAGCGCGACGAGGTGACGGTCTACCAGACCACGCTGTCGCCGCGCTTCGACGACGAGGCCGAGCGCTACCTCATCGGCATCGGCGCACCCATCGGGCCCGTCCTGGACGACTTCTACGGCATCGAGCGGCGCGACCTCGGCTTCGGCGAGGCCATCGCGGCGGGGACGCAGGACAGCGCCCGGATGCTGACGCTCTACGTCACCGCCGTCGGACGGCTGTTCACGGGCAAGGAGGACGTGCGCGAGTCGGTCGGCGGGCCGGTGATGATCGCCAAGGCCACGAAGGAGGCGGCCGACACCGGGATGTTCGGCTTCTGGCAGATCGTGGCGTTCCTCTCGGTGGCGCTCGCCGTGATGAACATTCTCCCGATCCCTGCGCTCGACGGCGGCCACCTCGTCTTCCTGGTCTACGAGGGCATCACGCGCCGCGAGCCGTCGGTGAAGGTGCGCATGGTGGCGCAGCAGGTCGGCTTCGTGCTGCTGCTGGCGCTGATGGTGTTCGTGATCTTCAACGACATCTCGCGGTTCTGAGCGAAGTGAAGGGTAAAGAGTGAGGGGTGAAGAGGAGAACGGCGGCGTCACGCACGAGCGTCCAGGTACGCGCGCGGCTCAGGACGCTTGTTGGGTCTGCAGAATGGAGGAACGCGGGCTCTAACCTGCTGAGCGGGTGTGCTCCGGGTAAACCAGGCTCTTCACGCTTTACTCCTCACTCTTCACTCGCTTTGCCCGAAGGTGGCAAAGCGCGTTCGGTAAGTTGGCGTGCTACGCTCGTCAGATCCATCCGTGCTGAGCCCGCCGTGTCGGACGTCCAGCTTACCAAGACCAAACAGACCGACGCTGACCGGGCGGCGCAGGCAGCGCTGAAGGCGCGCGGGCCGCTCCCGGCGCACGTCGCCTGCATCATGGACGGCAACGGGCGGTGGGCGCAGGCGCAGGGCCAGCCGCGCGTGGTGGGGCATCGCCACGGCGTCACCTCCGTGCGCGACATCACCGAGGCGTGCGCGCAGCTCGGCGTGCAGCACCTCACGCTCTACACCTTTTCCACGGAGAACTGGCACCGCCCGGCCGAGGAGGTCACGGCGCTGATGTCGCTCCTCGTACGCACGCTGCGCGGCGAGATCAAACGCCTCGACGCCAATGGTATCCGCCTGCGTGCCTTCGGCGACCTCTCCCGGCTGCCGGGCAAGGGTCGCCAGGAGATGGAGGAGGGGATGGCTCGGACGGCGGGCAACACCCGCATGACGCTCAACCTGGCGCTGTCCTACTCCGGCCGCTGGGAACTCGTCGAGGCTGCGCGTGCGCTGGCCCGCGAGGCCGCCGCGGGTCGTCTCGACCCCGAGGCCATCGACGAGGCCGCCATCGAGCGGCACTTGGCCACGGACGGACTGCCCGACCCCGACCTGCTCATCCGCACGGGCGGCGACCTCCGCGTCTCGAACTTCCTCCTGTGGCAGATCGCCTACACGGAGATCATCGTCACGGAGCGATTCTGGCCCGCCTTCCGCCGGGCGGCGCTCTACGAGGCGCTCCGTGAGTTCCAGGACCGCGAGCGTCGCTTCGGGCGCGTCTCCACTCCTGACCCTGCCCCCGCGTAGCTGCCCCGTCGCCCGCCGGGGCGGCGAAGTGCCTCGCCCGTGCACACGAATCCCGAGCGACGCCCCGTTTCCCACCCCGCGCTGCCTCGCGCCCGACTGCTCCTGTTTTCGGCGACTCCGCCCACGCTCTCGTTTGCTTCGCCTCATGTACCGTTCCGCGCTGCTCGCTCTCCTGCTCGCGTCCGTCGCCGCCGCTGTACCGCCAGCGTCCGCCCAGATCCCGGCCCAGCCGGTTGCCCAGACCGCGCAGGTCTACGAGATCCTCGGCGTCTCAGTAGCGGGGACGGAGGACGAGAACACCCGCCGCTTCGTCCTGCAGGTGAGCGGGCTCGAGGTCGGCCAGCAGGTGCAGCTCCCGGTGGACGACAGCGTCGCCGAGGCCGTGCGCAAGCTCTACCAGGCGGGCTCGTTCTCCAACATCGAAGTGGTCGCGGAGAACATCGTCGGGAACGGCATCTTCCTGCTCATCCGCGTCGAGGAGCAGCCGCGCCTGGGCTCGATCCGGTTCGAGGGTATCAAGCGCGGGCAGCGCGACGACCTCGAAGACCTCGTGCCCCTGCTCCGAGGCCGCCCCGTCCGCCCCGTGGATGTGGCGCGCACCGAGCAGGTCATCCGCAACTACTTCCGCGACGAGGGCTACCTTCTCGTCGATATCGACGTCGAGCAGTCGATGGGCGAGAACGGGCGCGCCGACCTCGTCTACACCATCGACCGCGGGCGCAAGGTCGAAGTCGAGAACATCCGCTTCGTCGGCAACGAGGCGTTCAGCGACCGCACGCTGCGCAAGCGCCTCAAAAACACGCCCGAGAACCGCTGGTGGCGCTTCTGGGGCGGGGAGAGCTTCGTCGCGCGTGAGTTCGAGGACGATCTGGAAGCCCTCGTGAACTGGTACCAGGACGAGGGCTACTACGGCGCGCGCGTGGTGCAGGACTCCGTATGGGTCGTCGGCGAAGAAGAGGGGGACCCGGAGGTTAACATCCGCATCAACGTCGAGGAGGGGCCGCAGTACGTGGTCCGCAACGTGACGTTCGAGGGCAACACCGAGTACACCGACGCGCAGTTGCGTGCCGCGCTCGGCTTCGAGAAGGGCGAGGTCTACAGCAAGAAGAAGTTCGAGCAGAACCTCTACTACAACCCCGACCACTCCGACGTCGCGAGCCTCTACACCGACCGCGGCTACCTCCGCTTCAACGCCTTCCCGACGATCACCGAGGCCCCGGGCGACTCGCTCGACATGGCGTTCCTCATCAACGAGGGCGACGTCTACGAATTCGGCCAGATCACCATCGCGGGCAACACCAAGACGAAGGAGCACGTCATCCGCCGCGAACTGCGTACGATCCCCGGGCAGACGTACAGCCGCCAGGCCATCGAGCGCTCCGTGCGCGAGCTCATCACGCTGAACTACTTCGCGCAGGAGGAGCTCGCAGGCGGCCCAGCCATCGACATCGACGAGGACTCGAAGACGGTGGGGCTGACCTACAAGCTCACCGAGGCGGGCGGCGACCAGCTTGAACTCTCCGGCGGCTGGGGCGGCTTCACGGGGCTCCTCCTGCAGGCGGGCGTCCGCTTCAACAACTTCTCGATCCAGAACATCTTCAACGGCTCGGCCTGGCGTCCGGTGCCCTCCGGCGACGGGCAGACGCTCGCGCTTCAGGTGCAGACCAACGGGCGGTTCTACCAGAACTACTCGATCAGCTTCACCGAGCCGTGGTTCCGCGGCCGGCCCAACCCCGTCGGCTTCTCGCTCGGCTACACCTACAACGGCCTGCGCAGCCGCTTCGTCTCCAGCGACCTGGAGGAGGGCGACAGCTTCCAGCTCTTCAACGCGCGCGTCTTCAACCGCTTCCGCCTGAAGTTCCCCGACGACTTCTTCCAGACGGGCACCGACCTGTCGTACCGCCTCTACAACATCCGCGGCGACGACTTCAGCCGCGTCTTCGGCCTCCCGACGGGCATCAGCCAGGAGCTCAACATCCGGCAGAGCCTGACGCGTAACTCGCTCAACAACCCGCTCTTCCCGAGCGCGGGGTCGAGCCTGCTCCTCTCCGCCGAGGCCGCGCTGCCGCTGCCGGGCTTCATCCAGTACCACAAGTGGCGGCTCTCGAACGACTGGTACCTCCCCATCTTCGGGCGGCTCTCGTTCGGCGCAAAGGCGGATTACGGCTACATCGGCTCGCTCACGGGCGACGACGTCGAGTTCCAGCGCTACCTCATCGGCGGCTCGCCGCTGGACGCGCAGGGTGGCGGCTTCGTCGGGTTCGGCAAGGATGTGCTTTTCATGCGCGGCTACCCGTTCGGCGTGATCTCGCCGCAGCAGGACGGCGAGGCCGTCGGTGGCCGCATCTTCAACCAGTACAGCGCGGAGATCCAGCTGCTCGCGGTGCAGTCGCCGCAGCTCCAGTTCGCGCCCTACGTGTTCCTCGACGCGGCCAACACGTGGGACCGCTTCGCGACGTACAACCCCAGCAAGCTCTTCCGCTCGGCGGGCTTCGGGGCCAAGCTTTTCCTGCCCATCCTCGGGCTGGTGGACCTTAACTACGGCTACCAGATCGACCCGTTCACGCCGCGCTCCAACTCGAGCGAGACGGGCGTTCCGCAGTGGCGCTTCCAGTTCTCGCTCGGCGGGCAGTAGGCTGACGGCTCTTAGCTGTCGGCTGTCAGCGAGAGGGTCCCATTTGTCTACAGCCGACCGTCATCTCCCATGTCCCGTTTCGTTTGCCTGTTCCTTGCTCTGCTTATGGCTGCACCCGTTGCGGCGCAGCAGAAAATGGGCTTTGTCGACACGCAGCGCGTCCTCGACCGGCTCCCAGAGTATGCCTCCGTGCAGCAGAGCCTGAACCAACTCGCGCAGGAGTACACGACCGAGCTCGATCGCATTCAGGGCGAACTCGATGAATTGGAGGCGGAGTTTGCCGCGCGCGAGTTGCTTTACACCGACGAGGAGCGGCAACGCCGGCAGGACGAGATCCGCCAGAAGCGGCAGGAGCTCAACCAGCGCCGCCGCCAGTACTTCGGGCCCGAGGGCGAGCTCTTCCGCGAGGAGCAGCAGCGCCTGCGGCCCGTCCAGGAGCGCGTCCTGACCGCCATCGAGACCGTCGCCCTCGACGAGGACTACGACTACGTCGTGGACCGCGGCGGCGAACTCCTCCTGCTCTTTGCCAAGCCCGAACACGACCTGACCGACTTCGTGCTGGTCGAACTCGGCATCGACACCACGGGCGGGCGCTAAGCACCGCGCCTCCCCCGTTTCTCTCGCAACCACCCCTACGACTCCGACCACCTACAGGACCCCCATCCATGACCGTCCTTTACCGCTCTTTCCTCGCGGCCCTCGTTGCCTTCACGCTCGTCCCGCTCGCTGCGCAGGCGCAGGACGCCAAGATCGGCTACCTCGACCCGGACCTTCTCCTCGCCCGCATGCCCGAGGCGCGCGACGTGCAGTCGCAGCTTCAGCAGCGCGTCGAGGCCGACCAGCAGGAACTCGCCACGCTCCAGCAGAGCATCGTCGAGAAGTACCAGGACTACGAGCAGAACGCCTCGATGCTGAACGATACCGCGCGTCAGCAGCGTGAGCAGGAGCTCCTCGACCTCCAGCAGCAGCTCCAGGCCGCGCAGCAGGAGAAGCTCCAGTCGCTCCAGCAGCAGGAGGCCACGCTCCTCCAGCCGCTCTACGACAAGCTCCAGGCCGCCATCGACGAGGTGGCCGCCGCGCAGGGCATCGCCATCGTGTTCTCGACGCGCGCCAACGACGCGCCGGTCGTGCTCTACGCCGGGCCGAGCGCCGTGGACCTGACGCAGCCCGTCGCCGAGCAACTCGGCATCACGCTGACAGCAGGCGGCCAGTAGATTCAGGCTCCCCTACTTCGCCAAGAGGCACCGACTCGCTAGGGTTGGTGCCTTTTTTATGGTCCATCACTCGCACGCACCATGAGCACTCAGACTGTAACCCCAGGCGTCGTCGCCGCGAAGCGTGTCACCACGCAGACCCTCCAGGAGATGCGCGCCGCCGGGACGCCCATCGCCATGCTCACGGCGTACGACTACACGTCGGCCCGCCTCCTCGACGCTGCTGGGATCGATGTGCTGCTCGTCGGCGACTCGGCCTCCAACGTGATGGCTGGGCACGAGACGACCGTGCCGATGACGCTCGACCACATGATCTACCACGCGCAGTGCGTGGTGCGCGGCGTCCAGCGCGCGCTCGTGGTCGTCGACCTCCCGTTCGGCAGCTACCAGGGCAACCCCGACGAGGCGCTGCGCTCGGCGATTCGCGTGATGAAGGAGACCGGCGGCCACGCAGTCAAGCTCGAAGGCGGCCTGCCCGTTGTGGACACGATCCGCCGCCTCATCGACGCAGGGATTCCTGTGATGGGGCACCTCGGGCTGACCCCGCAGCACATCTACAAGTTCGGGACCTACAAGGTGCGCGCGCGCGCCCAGTCTGAGGCGGACCGGCTCCGCCGCGACGCGCGCCTGCTCGAAGAGGCAGGCTGCTTCGGCCTCGTCCTGGAGAAGATCCCGGGTGACCTTGCCGCCGAGGTTACCGACATGCTCGACATCCCGACCATCGGCATCGGCGCGGGCGTGGGGTGCAGCGGCCAGGTGCTCGTCACGCACGACATGCTCGGGCTTACGAAGGACTTCAACCCGCGCTTCGTTCGGCGCTATGCCCACCTCGCCGACACAGTCACGGAGGCCGTCCACGCCTACGTCGCCGACGTGCGCGCGCACGATTTCCCCAACGACGAGGAGAGCTACGCGTGAAGCTGAGAGTGGCTGTCAGCCATCGGCTCGCAGCTATCGGTAGGCGAAGCGGGTCGCTAATTCCGAGTGGCGCGCTCGAAGAAGGCGACGAGTTCGCCGGTGGCGTCGTAGCCGTCGCGCGCGGTGGGCCAGGCGTGTCCGAGGCCGCCTACCCCTACGAGCCGGACGGTCGCGCCGTCGCGGCAGCCCGCGCGGTAGTCGTACGTCTCCGTGCCATCGGTGCGCGCGTCGCGCAGGAACGAGGTGCCGTCTTTCTCAACGGCCGCGATGTCGCAGCCGTTGGCCTCGGCCCAGAAGTTGGCGTCGTACTCGGCGGCGAGCACCTGAAACGTCCCGTTCGGCCGCACGCCGCCGTGGTAGGGAATCAGGTCGTCGTCCATCCCGCGCACGATCAGCATCGGGACCGGGGCTGTCGGGGTGGGCACCATCGCGTAGCTGTAGTCCGTGCGGCCCTGCGTGCGCCCGACCGTCCCGCCGACGGCCACGGCTGCCGCCACGAGGTCCGGCGCTTCGGCAGCAAAGCGGTAGGCCATGCCGCCGCCGTTCGAGAAGCCGGTCACCAAGACCCGCTCGGTGTCGATGCCGTGACGCTCCTGGAGGGCCTCGACGAGTGCGCGGAGGTAGCCTACGTCGTCGGCGTCGGCCCGGGCGATAGCGCGGGGGGCGTCGCGGTCGTCCCAGCAGGCACCGCGCCCGCGCAGGCAGGCCGTGCCGGTCGGGAACGCGATCACCCAGCCGCGCCGGTTGGCCTCGGCGGTGAGGCGTCGGCGTACGTCCGAGAAGCGTTCGCCGGAGCCCACAGCGCCGTGGAGCGCCAGCACGAGCGGGGCGCCCGGTGCGACCTCGTCGGGGGCAAACACGAAGGCCGTCCGCTCGACACCGTCGTGCGTGAGCACGAGGCGTTCGGTGGGAGCCGCCTCGTCTCCGAGCATGGAACGGGGAGGCACGGACGCACAGGCGGCCATGGTAGACAGCAGGACGAGGGCGAGCAGGGTGGGAAGACGGCGCATGGGAGGGAAAACGTGGCAAGGTCGGGTACCTGAACTCGCGCAAGCTAGCACGCAGACAGGTCAGCGGGGCGCGTGCGTGCGCCTCAGGCTCGGGAGGAACGGAGTAGCGAGGGCACCGTTCTTGCTGCGACCACCCGGCCCGCCCCAGCCGTACGTTCAGCCGCACCCTCCTTCGGCCCGATGGCCCGCTCCTCCCGTCCGACTGCCCTGCGTGCGCTCCTCACCGTCGCGGCGTTTGTGATCGTGGTGGCGGGCATGCAGGCGGCCGCCTCGATCCTGGTGCCGCTGCTGCTCGCGGTCTTCCTGGCGATCCTTTGCGCGCCGAGCCTCTTCTGGCTTCAGGGCCACGGCTGGCGCACGACACCCGCCGTCCTGCTCATCGTCTTCGCGCTGCTCGCGGTCAGCGCTGCTGTCGGGACGCTCCTCGGCACCTCGCTCGTCGATTTCACGTCGCAGGTGCCGGTCTACCAGGCCCGGCTGCGCGTCGACCTCCGCGAGTTCATCGAGCAGAGCGCCCTCGCCGACATCGAGGGCTTCGACATCTCCATCGTGGACAGCTTCGACCCCGGCGCGCTCATGGCGGGCGTGGCGACACTCCTGACGGGGCTCGGTAACATCGTGACGCGGTGGTTCCTCATCATCCTGCTCACGGTGTTCATGCTGCTCGAACTTTCGGGCTTCCCGTCCAAGCTGAAGGCGGCGTTCCATGACTCCGGACGGTCGATGGTCTACGTGCAGCGCTTCACGGCGAGCGTAAAGAAATACCTCGCCATCAAGGCCATCGTGAGCGTGGCGACCGGCGTGATGGCGGGCGTCTGGCTCGCGCTCATCGGCGTCGACTACCCCGTGCTGTGGGGCGTGGTGGCGTTCCTCCTCAACTTCATCCCGACGATCGGCTCCATCGTCGCTGCGGGGCCGCCGCTGCTGCTCGCGCTCGTGCAGACGGGTTGGGTGACGGCCGCGCTCGTGGCGTTTGGTTACCTCACCATCAACACGGTCGTGGGCAACATCATCGAGCCCCGCTGGCTCGGGCAGGGGGTCGGTCTCTCGACGTTCGTGGTGTTCCTGTCGCTGCTCTTTTGGGGCTATGTCCTCGGCACCGCCGGGATGCTCCTCGCGGTGCCGCTCACGATGATCGCGAAGCTTGCGCTGGAGTCGAGCGACGAGACGAACTGGCTCGCCATCTTGCTCAGCCACGACGTGCCCGAGGGCGCGCTGCCCGAAAACGGCGTGGCAACGGATACCGAGCGCCTCGCCGCTGCTCCGATTCGCGTCGCAACGCCCGAGCGCCTGCCCGAGGCTGGCGACGGCGGACCCACGCTTCCCGACATCGAGGAAGTGCGCCGCTGAGCACACAGGTGCCACCCACATGGCGTCACCCTGGCGGCTTTACCCCGACCAGCATTTCGCGCTTGCCAGGTGGGCCCGGACGCTTCTCGATAGCGAAACCAACCGCCTGCAGCGTACGCCGAACGGAGCCTTTCGCCGAGTAGGTCGCAAGCCGTCCGCCCGGGCGCAGCGACGCGCATAGCCCCGCAAGGAAGGGGGCTGTCCACAACCCGGGGTTGGCGTCGGGGCTGAAGGCGTCCAGATAGACGGCGTCGAATGCATTGCTGGGCAGCACAGCGCTCGCAGCGTCCCCGACGAGCAGGTGCAGCGCAACGGAGGGTGCTAGGTCGCACGCGTAGCGGCCCACCGGTACGGGGGCGGGTAGCGATGCGCGCCAGGCCACAAGCGCGTCCGCGAGCGGCTGCACGTCGAGGACAGCGCCGTGGTTGAGTGCGGCGAGCGTGGCCGCGGGTAGCACCTCGCGCTCCAGCGAGACGAACGTCAGGGGGGTGCCGTGCTGGAGCGCCGCCTGCGCAGTCAGGAGCGCGTTCAGGCCCGTCCCAAACCCGACCTCGAGCACGGCTGCGGATGTGCGCCGGGCAAGCCGGTCGGCGACGCCGGTTGCTTCGAGAAAGACGTGACGTGCCTCGGCGAGCGCGCCGTGGTGGGAGTGGTAGGTCTGGCTGTACGCCGGGTGGTAGAGCGTGTCCGTGCCGTCGGCGGTGCGGCGGATGGCGTGAGGCATCGGAGCCAAAAGGCAGTGAGGCGAGCGGCAGCGAGTTGGACGGCAGTTGGTCGGGCAGGGCAAAGCCGACCCGGTGCGCTGCCCGAAGCGGAGGTCGGCACGGAAAAGCGGCGCGGCAGCGTGAAATGAAGCTGTTTCGGAACGAGACTTGCGCATCGGTGCCCACCTTCCGGCAGCTAGCCTACGACGCTCATGCCCAACTTCACGATTCTGATACGGACGCTGTTCATCAGCATCCTGCTGTTCACGGGCCTCTATCTCGCCGTGAACGCACTGTTTGGCTAGCAGCTGCGGACTGACGTAGCCGGGGGCGAGGAAGGCGCGGCCACTGTGTATACCCTACACGTCGTCGCCCTGCAGACGCACGGGTTCGCGAGCGATTCTACCCGTGGCGTAGC